>NZ_JAJBNQ010000042.1:0-16734 GCF_020538025.1 Blautia sp. MSK17_66 | reverse complement strand
TTCTATAGGTATAGAATTTACTCTTGCAAGGTAGAATTTAAAAATTCATTTAACTTTGAAGGTTACATCAGTCAGGTTTCCGGTCACATAGTTGAACAGGTGCTCGATCATGCCTTTTGCATTGTCAAGAAGGGATACGCTGTCTAAGAATTCCCCTTTCTTGTTTACCAGAAGTCTTGCTACCGGGACTTCATCTTCCATTTTGACTTTCTGTACTTCTGCAGTATCAGAGATCGTAAACTCTACGTCTGTTGCACGTAAGTAGCCATATGGTGCAAGCTCTTCACGCAGAATGTAAGTTTTTCCAACCTGAAGTCGCTTGATCACATGTGGGGAATCCTTTACGGATGTCCAGGAATCGATCACGTTGCCATCCTTATCCAGTACACTCATGGAAGCCCCGTCAAGTTCTGTTCCGGTCGTGATATCTGCTTTTGTTACTTCTACCGTTGTCGGCTGGTTTTTCTTCACGGATTTTAATTTGATCGTTTTTACGTCCTGGCCCTGGTATGTGGCATCAAATTCCAGGATCTCATCAGAAGATACATAACCCGCCGGTGCCTGCAGCTCTTTCACATAGTATCTGCCAAGCGGAAGATCCAGCGTAAACGCTGCCTTACCTTTTTCGTTGCTTGTGATCTCCTGAAGCAGTGTATCTGCTTTTACAATCACCTTGTCGCCGGAAGAAATTGCTTCTTTATTGTATAATCCAAAGGTTGCACCTTTTAAAGCCTTTCCGGTCTCAGCATCCTGTTTTTCCACACTCAGCTCTACTTTCTGGCGTTCATTGGAAAATTCCAGTTTTTCTTCGATCTCCGGTGTGTTCTGATCCTTATAGATAAAGGCTACTTCCTGACTGTCTGGATTTAAGACAAATCCGGCCGGTGCTTTTGTTTCTTTCACACGGTATTTTCCAAGCGGAAGGTCTTTGATAACAGCTTCCCCATTTTTATTAGTGGTCACTGTTTTTACCAGGGTATCCTTTGCATAGATCACGTGACGGTTTCCCTGCTCGTCCACCTGATGATCCGGTGTGAAAATATCTTCTGCTGCGTAGATTTCAAATTCTGCCCCTTCCAGGGAAGCTTCTTCGTACACAAAATCCTTTTTAAAGGATTTTAAGGTTTCACCGGATTTATGGATCACCAGTTTGCCCTTGACCGGATGGTTTTCATAGGTCACGGTAATGATGGCATCCCCGCTGACGGAATCCATCTGATAAGCTGTATTCTTATCAACTTTGATCTCCACATACTGGGTATTCTGGGTGTAGCCATCAGGCGCTCTCACTTCCTCAATCCTGTAATTTCCGCATTTTAAGGATTCCGGAAGAATCAGGTAACCATTTTCGTCCGTAAAATAGGATTTATGGACAACCGTATTTGGATAGGTCGTTACCTGTTCCACGTACTTTTTCGCATCCAGGTCGTACACTTTGAATTCTGTATTGGCAAGGAGGACCGGCTGTTTGGTCTCATCATCCTGTTTCACGATCTTAAGCTTTGCTTTGAACTCATCGTCCAAAAGGACTCTCCATATCTGCGGTGTGCTGCTGTTCTCGGTTACGGTTACGATAAAATCATCTACCGGCATGAAATTATGCGGTGTTGTGGTCTCACGGACAATGTAGCGTCCATAAGGAATCGGGATGCTGCACGCATAGCCGCGTTCATCGGTAAACATTTCTGTTTTTCCATCTTCCGTAAGAACGATCGGGGTCGCATTTGTAAAGTCATAGCTTCCATCGTCCTTTACAGTCAGGCTGCTGATCAGATAAGCAGAGAATCCGGCACCTTTTAAAAGGTCCGCATCGGTCTTATCATTATCCGCTGCTTTAATCAACTGGAATGGCTGTTTGATCACGTCTTCTTTGGAAACGGTATTTCGTTTTACCGTCTCTACCTGGTCTCCTTCGTAGTCACAGTTTACATCATGCTCCTCTTCGTCCAGAAGATAACCTACTGGAGGCGTGATCTCCTTCAAATAATACTTTCCAAGATACAGATTGCTTACGCTTGCTTTTCCCTCTTTATCGGTCGTCAGGGTAGCTACCTGTTCGTCCTTTTTATAAAGGACTCCGCTCCTGCCATCCGGATGGTTAATGTCTTCCCTTGCATAGAGCCCGTAAATGGCTCCTTCAAATACGGCATCTCCCTGTGCGCTGTTTCCTGTCTCGCTGTCTTCTTTTACCAGGTCGATTGTTGCATTTACACGCTTATTTGTAAAGGTATGGCTAAAGTTTACCTTTTCTTCCTTATCATTGGTGAACTTAAAAGTGAAGGTGTAAGTATCCTCACTGTTTCTAAGGTAAAGTTCCGGTGCCTGGATCTCCCGGATGCTGTAGCTGTAATTAATCGGAAGTTCCGCTTTATAAGAAGCTTTTCCATCGGCTCCGGTCGTTGCTTTTTCGATCAGGGTTCCTTTGGGAACAACGGTCTTACCATCAACTTTGATATCTTCTGCTGCATACAGCCCGTAGATGCCTCCGGAGAGCGGATTTTTTGTCTCTTCGTCCTGCTTTTCCACACGGACTGTAGCCTTCTGGCGTTCATTTAAAAATGTTGCACTGACAGTCTGCACTTCTACGGTCTGGCCTGCATACACAAGCTCAACAGTCTTAGACTCTCCTTTGCATACATAATTATCCGGAGCTTTCGTCTCGGTTACTGTGTAGGTGCCAAGATAGAGATCCTTTAACGTAACGCTTCCGTCATCTCCGGTAACCAGATTATCCTTGACAAGTGCACCTTTTTTATAGATGAGGGTGCCATCTGCCGCCTTGATATCTGCACCTGCATAAACACTGTAAACGGCTCCTTTCAATTTCCGTTTTTCGTAGGCAAAGGTCACACCATCTTCCGTGACGGTCGCTCCAGTAAGCACTTCTCCTTCTTTATAAATGGTGAGTGCACCTTTTTGCTCTTTATCCGTTAAGTTCTTGGAAGCGGTCTGCCCCACGACCAGTTTTACCCCATAGGCTTTCGTATCCAGCACATATCCGGATGGGCCTGAGATTTCACGAAGGTAAACGGTATCCTGTGTTTTGGTGATCTTTACTTCGGATTCCCCTTTTGCATTTGTTGCCGGCATTTTTTTGATAAGTTTCGTGCAGGCTTCATCTGCATAGATGCCGCAAACGGCACCTGCAAGGAGCGCGTTGCTTCCCTTATCTTTTTTGATGATCTTGACCGTTGCTTCATCCGGCCAGTCTACCTCCAGATTCAGCTCCAGTGTATCGGTATAATATCCAAAGCCGATATCCTGGCTGTTCGCCAGCTTTAAGAGCATGGCATGGAAATTAAGCGGATAGTTGGATGTGATCGCATATTTTCCTTTCAGGCTTCCAATATTCTGGGTGGTTGCTTCCAGATGGAATTTTTCACCGCCCTTTACGCTCACATTTCCGGTCCCGGTTTTTCCTGTCGTCTCATTTACAAGGGAGACCCCGTTTTCCAGATGGATCGTGATCACAAAAGCTGCGTTTGCCTTCCATGTGAAGGTCGGGCTCTGGTTTCCATTTGCAGAAGCACTGAGCCCAGGTGTCAGCTCCATGGTCGTTGGATCCGGCATCTTTGCAAGGGCTGCCTTGATCTCTTTTAACATGTTTTTGGCAGTTGTCGAAAGGGATCCTCCAAATCCGGATTCCCCGTCATATAAATAATCGACCAGATAATGCTGCATTGCACGGGTCTCGGAGGAACAGCCGTATTTTTCCATGATGGATTTGATATTATAGCCGTTGAATGTGCCGCCCCATCCGGGACCGCCATATCCGTAAAACATGGCCTTCCTTAAATAACGGTCATCGCCGCCCTCATCCAGTTCGACCATATTTTTATAAGTCGTTCCACTTGGCGGGGACTGTTTACTGTGCTGCATGCAGTATGCATAGACGGTATAAGTCTTTCCGCCTGCTTTGTAACGGATATACTTATAGGAATCATTTCCGCCCTGTCCCATAACAGAATCAAAAGGATGCAGTTTTCCATCTGAATAATAGTAATAGGTATTAGCTTCAATGTCTGTTGAATCATCCCACAAGTCTCCATCGGAAGCTGCCATGGTACTAATACCGCCCTCAGCCTGGTCATATACCACACTTAATGCAACATCATCTTCCGGCATCTCAAAGCTGAAGGAATTTGTTCCCTCATCGTAGCTTACTTCTGCATACAGAAGATCTTCGGTATTCTCTGTCTGGTTTGCTTCGACAAGACTTGTTCCCACTGCGATCAGGCTTCCCTGCGGGATATCACCGGAAAAGTTGACCGTCTCCCCCGTCTGGTAACGTCCGTCCTCGTGGTCCAGTTCAATATTGAATTCATTTCCCTGTACGATGTCAACCTGATGGCTTCCATCCTCTGGTTCCTCATCGGAAAATTCTTCTGCTTCCTCTTCTTCTGGCTCCTCCGTTTCTTCCGGCTCTTCCAGGGTTTCCGGGGCATCTTCCGGGCTTATGGTCGGGAGGACGGGGTCTGCCTCCGGTTCGTCATCGCCGCTTTCCTGTTCCTGACCGCCATTGGATCCGTCTGTTTCTGCTTCCCTTGGTGTCACCGTAATGTTTCTGGCAACCAGATAGGCTTCCCCGGATGCGGGTGTAACAAGATATACGCATTTATAGGTTCCCGCATGGTTATAATCAAATACAGTCCCGTCTTCCATTGCTGCTTTTTTCAGTTCCACATGGTCTCCTTCAGAGAGTTTCAGTCCTGTAAAATCATTCTGGATATCAAAGGCTTCCCCTTCGGTAACCATAAGCGCAAGTTCCGGATCAGCAACGGTTTCCTCGATCAGTTCTTCCTCGCTTTTCTCCGTCTGCGTTTCTGTCTGTGTTTCTGTCTGTACCTCGATCTGCGTCTCGCTCTGTGCGGAAACGCCTCCCACCTCAGCGGCGGATACTGCAGAAGCTCCCGTCTGCAAGAGCGTAGTGCAGCACAGAGCAAAAGCCATCGCACCCGCCATCCATCTTTTCTTCCAGTTTTTTTCCAAGTGCACGTTCTCCTTTCATGATTGCTTTTTTCCCGGCAGTTTTCTTTTGGTCCGTCTCTTATCTGCATCGCTTTCTCCTTTCTTCCGGCTTTTTCAGCCAGATAAAAAGGAAACTGAAAAAAATTCCAGTTTCCCTTTTATCTGACCAAACATTTTATGCCGTCTTCCTGTGTTCTTTTTCCTCTTTTTGAAGGATCCAGTCATCCACGCCTTTGTAGTGTTCCATCCAGGTACCGGATGCATCGGTATCCCAGGTAACTCTTTTGCAGGACACATTCAGTTCCTCACAGATCTCATATAGTTTTATACAGCCTTTTCGGATCATGTCCCGCTTTCTGCGCTTTTTGGGGCATTCTCCATGATACAGATAAATTCCATGTTCACATTGCCGGCACGCACTTTTTTCATCGTGCTTACAGGACAATTCCATCATTTTATCCATGTCGTAACATTCGTAAACTCTTTTTAACCCCTGCTCTTTCAGTTTTCGCAAGACAGTTTCCAGTCCTTTATGATTGGAAACTCCAGGGACTCCGATATAAGGATTTCCTGTACACATCCATGCGATCTCTGCCTTTAAGATCCCTTCCGTTACGTAAACCGTGCCATCCTTTATTTTCCCAAACATTCCTGCCAGGCTGCCGCTTGATGTGCCTCTTTCTAAGCCGCTGCTGGTAAACCAGAGGTACTTCCGTTCTTTTAAAGGAACATCCAGCCGGATCTGGAATCCTATGATCCGTTCCTTCCCATCCCGGACTGGGCAAAGATACCCGTTATTCTTCCTATAAAAAGCAGCTTCCCAGTCACCATCCCGATTGATGAAAAATCCAGGAACCCCATCCAGGCGAAATCCCTTTTTTAAGAGCTTTCTGGCAATGGTCACGGAATTCTCATCATCCGTACTTAAAAAACCTCGTTCTTCCATCTGTCTGACCTCATTTAACGTCAGCCCACGCAGGAGAAGGTTCCTCCGGTGTGTTTCCTTAAGCTTAAGAAAAGTGAGCATTTCCTTATATACATGATCCCGGTAATCCAATTCCTCTTCCGTAAGGGAAATGCGTTTCTTTTTAGAAACGATAGAAGCGAAACCATTTCGTGTCGTGGACTGCTGTCTTTCATCCGTTCCAGGAAAAGAAAGTGCCTGACTTATCTCCCGGTAGGCTTCTTTATACCGGTTCCTTCCATAAATGCCGGATAGTTCCGCATACAGTGTCAGCATGTTCCCGGCCGCCCCGCAGTGATAGCAATGGTAAACATTTTTCAGTTCTCCATTTTTGCGGATGCAAAAACTGCATTTTCCTCTTAAATCCCCGCAAAAGGGACATTCCACCGGAAATTCATCCTGGTAAGAATCACTCAGTCTTCGGATTGACAAAAGATCTGCTACTTCTGCGATCGTAAACGATTCTCTGGCATACATGCCTTCCTCCTTTTCATAAAAGATGGCCCCGTTCCCGGAGCCACCTCAAACTATTTCTCTGTTTTCAGGCTGCTTTTTGCATTTCCTTTTCATGATCCAAAAGAATCTTCGCAGCTTTCTGTATTTCCTGATTCTGGCCTTTGTAACGCTGTACCAGCCATTTGATCGTCTGGTAACCTCTGGCATCCTGCATCATTTCCCCAAGAGGGGTTCCGGCATAGACACCAAAATTGCAGATAACCTTTTCTGCCCATTTCACTTCATCCTCTGCATCCTCTTCGTGAGCCATATCCTCCAACACTTCCTCAGCAGTCTCTTCTGGTATTTCTTCCTCTTCTTCTGCATCAAAAGAAATCTCATCATCTTCATCAAATGGAACTTCATCCGTTTCTTCTACTGCACGGAAACCGTCTGCATCCGTCTCGGCAGTAATTTCCTCATCTACGGAGATTTCCTCGGTCTGAACCGGATCTTCCGCTTTGGTTTCTTCATCGGAAAATTTTTCCAGTCCACTTTCACTTTCTTCCATTCCAAAAGTCATCTGTCCAGGAAGGTTTTCTTCTGTATCCGTCACTGCATATTCCACTTTTACAGGACCTTCTGATATGGCATTTCCATCACGCAGTTTACGGTCCGTTTTCTTTTCCATAACCGGTTCTGCCTGTTCCTGCTTTGCGGCTGTGTCCTTTTTTTCTGCCTTTTCCTGTTTCTTTTTCGGTTTTTCCGGTTTTACGGAAGCTTCCTGCTTCGGCATTTCTTCTTTTTCCGTCCCACGCATATCCGGATCGTCTA
Source organism: Blautia sp. MSK17_66 (assembly GCF_020538025.1). NCBI lineage: Bacteria > Bacillati > Bacillota > Clostridia > Lachnospirales > Lachnospiraceae > Blautia > Blautia sp. MSK17_66. The sequence continues at coordinate 9,533 of NZ_JAJBNQ010000042.1, read as the reverse complement.
TTCCAGATGCCTGCATGATGTTGAATTTATTTAAGAAATAATACTTCAGGCCATACGTCCATGCCGCACCTTTTGCTTTATCCGGTGCTTCATTGGTTCCAATGACATGCAAAAAGCTCCGTACCTTGTCTCCCGGACGGTCTGCATTGGTCCAGCACAGCTCCAGGTCAGCCTCATATCTCCAGAGTGCTCCCATTTCCTTTAAAAACACGGAATTGCCCTGTTCGTCCATCTGTGTCGGCCTTTCACTTAAGATGTCAAAATCGACCCCGTATTTATTAAGGGCCGGTGTCAGGCATTCATAGATATCATCCAGTTTTACAAAATCATAAGTAACGTCCTCACTGTACCTTTTGCGGATCAGCTTCGGCACTTTCTTCCGGATCCTGATCATCTTCTGGTTCAGATTCATGTAATTGTATTTACCCATATTATTCGTTTCCTCCTGATTTTTTCATTTTTTATACTAAGCAGAACGCGGAAGGCTTGCCTCCGGCCCTGTCCCAGTCTTTTTTAACATTTCTTCCATTTCCTCCCGGATACATCCGATACAGATCTTCTTTTTTGAGATCTCCGGAAGTTTTTCAAGCAGCCACTTCTGGGCGAAAAGCTCTGCTGCTCGCTGTGGGTTGCTTAAATATTCCAGAAACATCCAGTCAGAAAATTCCCACTTCATATCCGCAAAATGAAACTGCGGCTGATAGATCAGATCCTCCGGCCGCTTTCCTTTTTTAATAAAACGGTCTGCATTTAGTTGGATATAAACCCTGCTGATTTCCGGGATCATCTGTGCAGCTGCATACCCGCCTTTTAACAAAAGTTCATCCCATTGTTCACGGATAAGTTTCTTTCCAATGCGGCTTATCTGTGTTTCCAGTTTCGGGATCAGATCCTCACGCACAGGAAAACCAAAATCATCCGGTATCCCGATCGGCTTCAGAAAAAGATCTTCTGCTTCATAAAGGGAATACTCCGGCATGTGGATCACGGCACACCAGTTCCGGTCTGTTTTTCTGTTTTCCTTTAAACAGTCAAAGAAAAAGAAACAGTTTCCATATCTTGCCTTTATAAACAGCTGTCCGGAAAATTCTTTTACTTCACAATCCGGCGATTTCAGCCATGCGATCAGTTTTTCTGCCTCCCTGCTCTCTTTTAACCAGTCCGGAAGTTTTCTATCCATCACATACCTCCGTAATTTAGATATATGGCAGGGAATACCTGGAATACACCATCTTTGCCCGTTTTAAAAATGCAGAGCCTTTTTCTGCCTTTGCAAACCATTCCACGAAAAACCGTGTCAGGTTCTGCTGCAGTGTCCGGTGGGTATCAAGGGCATAATCCACAAATTCCCCATATCCGTCCATACTTCCTGCAAGCAGGTAGCAGGTAAACATTTTTGCCATCTGCTCTTCATCTGAAGGATTGATCTCCATTTCCTCTACACCTTCATACACCAGGCATACCCTTTCTGGCTGTTCCTTTACATGCAGACACAGATCATCGGCCATCAGTTTCGATGCTTCGTTTCGAAGATCGTAATATCTAACCTCTGAAAGACCTTTTAGCCAGGCAAACCCAAGATAAGTGTAATTGTCTTTTATTTCCTGCTGCTCTTTTGCCATGGACTCCATAAATTTTTTGTGTCCGGTGGGATGGCAGTTCAAGTATTCATCTACCAGCAGCCTTGCCACATCTTTTCCATTCGTAACCTTCATGTTTTCCTCCCATCAAAAAAAGACAGTCCATGCTGTCTCCATTCTTTTAAATCCTGTTAGTATTTTACAGTGCCAGGAATATCATATTCATGCCAGCGTTTTGACACACAGCCGGCAATTTTTTCTTCCAGAGCTAAAAGTCCTCTCTCATTCGTCTTTTCCTGCCTTGCAATGGTAATGGATTCACAGATCCCGCAGTAGATCTCGTATGCGCTGCATGGCTCATCCCCAGTAGTAGCCTTAAACTGCTCCACGGTTTCTGCAAGCAGTTTTTTTCCAAATCCCGCCTGCTTCATAATCCCTGCCATGGCATTTGCCGGATGCTCGATCCAGATATCACACAGCCGCATGACCCCTTTTAAGACTTCCCGGTAGTAATCGAAGATCGACTCTATGTTTTCCGTGAAATCTTCCATTCCTTTACAGTTTTTGTGCGTAACCTTCAGGGCATTGCCAAGGATCACATTTCTTGTCGGCTCCTGCAGGGAATAAAAAATATTCGCTCCGGACACACCAACGTCTGACGTAGTGATCCGTACAACTGCTTTTATGTCCTTATCGGTCTTTCTTCCATAATTCTGCATCAGTTCCTTATAAACATCTGTAAGTTTCGTATCTTCCAGCTGCCAGGACGCCGTAACAGAATAATGATCGGCATAGCCGTTTAAAAACGTTGCCTTCTCATAGTCCCCATGGATATATGCCGAGGTAACCATGTACATATCCGGCATGGATATGATGGCATAATCTTTTTCATCACCAGACAGGACTGCCCTTATTTTTCCTTCACAGAAACGGATCAGTGCTTTTCCTCTTGCAACCTTCAGGCATTTATTCAAGATCTCTGCCAGTGTTTTCTTATCGACATCTGCCAGGGCTTTGCCATCAATCCTGGCCCGTCCTTTCAACGATTTGATTGCTGAATTTCCTATATAACAGATCCTCTCGGGCAGGATAAGAACCAGCCTGGAATGAGATAAGGTATCTTTTTCCAGTGCTTCCAGGGAAATGCCCGGAACCTCTGTACAGGTTTCCTCTCCTGCAGCTGCCACCTTTAATTTCTTACTGGTGATCCGGATCCATTCTGCCCGGCTGTCTATCTCTTCCAGATACTCGCACAGTTCCTTTTCTGTCCGGAACTCCTTATAAAAGTCATCTTTATAATACATAATGTCCGCCTTTCCACGCTAGCTGAAAATCCGGACTTCAACAGCCTGTATCTTTCCATCTTCGATGCAAAATACATAGCCGTCTTCTGCCATCTCCATAAGCATTCCAATTTCCAGTGCATTTGCGTTTTCCCATTTAATTGTCTCCATAATCGACCCTCCTGATTTTACAATGTGTTTTCTTTTTTTGATGTTCTTAAGGTATTTCTTTTTGCAGTTTCCTTAACTGACAGTTTCATTCGTGCTCCTCCTTTCTGCTTTTTATGCAATAAAAAAAGACACAAAAAGAATCTTCTTTCCTTCTTGCATCTTCCTTATATTTTGCATATCCATTTTTTCTCATTAAGGGCAAGACCGCCCCAAAGTATTTCTTCCGGAATGTCCGGAACTAAAGAATAACCACAGTCTTTTATAGACTGTTAAATTATTTTTCATTTAAAGACTACCACAACATTTTGTGGTTGTCAATTAATTTTAACTATATATTGTGTTATTGTGTGAGCTATCTTTATTATTCTGCTACATGTTGTGACAGGCGGCATGATACCGCCTGTCTTTTCATCCGTCTGCATAAGTGCATGTATCTGAGGGGAATAGGTAATCTGTACATGCACTATGAAAACGTCTTACTCAGCGTTTGGATCCGCCGGGGAAATATTTTTGGCAAGGCTTCGCCCGTTGGCATCCGTCCCTGCTTCAAAAAGGACCGGCTGGCCACCGCTTAATTTCCGGTATCCATCCATCTGGATCTCCGAAAAGTGGGCGAAATAATCAATCCCGTCTTCACCGATGATAAAGCCGTATCCTTTCTGTGCGCTGAACCATTTCACGGTTCCCTGTAGTGTTTCTGACATGTCCTTCTCTCCTTTGCTGTATTTCCCGCAATAGTCTTTTGCGGAAACAGGGCAGCATGGAATCGAACCATGCCTGGTGCTCCCCTCCCTGCTATAAAAGGAATCTCTTCCTCTTATATTTCTTCGTTTCCCAAAAAAATCCCGTTATTGAGTGCTGCATCCACCCGGCGGATTCCTACCAGCTTCTTTTCATTTATGCCAAAATAAAACCGGTAACGTTTTCCCTCCAAAACTTTTACGTTTTTATCCAGCAAAAGTTCACTCTGCCGTCCGGCCGGATCACTTACCCGGATCTTCCGTAATCTTGCAAAGGGATTTTTCCCGTCTATCCCGGTTACCAGCCCTTCCACGATTTCATAGGTCTTTTTATCCGCGGTGCGGAAAATAAGATATGTTCTTATAAACCCGATAATCCCAAGCAGGAAAGACCAGAAAATAAAAGTTTTGTCTTTCATCCATGTTCCCATAAATGATCCGAAAAGCAGGATAAAAAGAGACAGGATGCCATATCGCTGGATCCTGTCCTTAAAAAAATCCGGTATATTCTGATAACGTGTTCCAAAATCTTCCAAGCATCTATACAGCCTGTGCCAATACGGATGTTCCGTTTGCTTCAAGGCAGTCCTCCCTTCTTATGTTGTCGATCACAAGCTGTTTCTTATAGTAAAGCTGCGCTACACGGCTTATAAATTCCCGTTGTATCTGTTCCTGGAGGGAATCTGCTAAATTGGGTTCCCTGCTTTTTGCCTCTTCTTTTAAACATTTCAGGTGGCAGGAAACATCCCCTTCTCTTTGAAGATAGGAAAGTAGCTGGTATTCCTCTTCTGTAAGCAGCGGTTTTTTAAAAGCCCTCAGTGAAAACTTCAGTCCTTTTCCCATGGAAAGGGCTTCCATAAAATGCTTCATGCGTTCTGTCCGTGAAAAGGCCATGGGAGCCATGACTGGCCGGCTGATAATGCTGTATACAGCTTCCTCTCTGGTACATCCTTCTGTCAGCACAACCAGGCCCCGCTTTACCAGACGGTTCAGGCAAAACTGAAAATCCTCTTTGTCCGCCCATTCCTGTGCCTGCTTTTCTCCAAGGCTAAATACAAGAAGACGATGCATCTGGGAGTGGACCTTATCCTCTTCACAGAAAGACCAGGTGAGCGCAGCCCACAAAATAGTTTCCATTTCTGTAAGTACTTTTTCTTCCCCATCTACCCAGACACAAAACCTTCCATCTGCATCATCTTTTTTCATTCCGATTGCTGTATACCATCTCATGACATTTCCTCCTTGTCATTTTCACTCTTTCTAATCTCTGCTTCTGATCTGTTTTCTTTTATATAACTTGTTACCCATACATCATTTCCAGGAGTTTTGGAAGTACATACCCCAAAAGCATGCCTGCTGCCGTACAGATTCCGATATTCGGCCGCCGCAGTTTCCATACTTCCTGTGTTTTGGTCCCGATAATCCTTGTTCTTCCCGGTACGATCCACCTGAGTTTCCGATAAAACTCCATGAATCCCTGATTGTCAAAGCCAAAGGATCGTACACAGAAAACATCCCGTTCCTGTTCTTCTTCATCCAAAAGGAAAAAGCTTTTCTGTTCTTTCCCTTCTTTTCGGATCACGATATAAAATTCTGGAATTCCCCGTCTGGTTCCTTCTACGATCTTATCCATCTCATCGTAAAAGATCCTGCAGGACTCATATTTTCCGTTTTTTTCCGGCTGGCAGACTGCCAGGCTGTCCTCTTCAAGTGCCATATAACAGTTTTCTGCCTCCATGATCCTCCGACTGATTTTTATGGCCTGACGAAGAAGCAGGATTATCGCAAGCGCCAGTGCAGTACACAAATATACAAGATCCCAGCATCTTTTCTGGTATATGAAAAAGTATGCGCTGATTCCCTCTGCCACACTGCATATTGCTGTCATAATAAAATACTGTTCTTTAAGGTCCATCAGATGATATACATCATCTTCTGTCGCCTGTAGTCTCAAGGGCATCCATCCTTTCCGTCATGCCACGCTTATTTTATCCGGGGATTTCTTTTTTTCCTCTCGGCTTTTTATATAGTCTGTACATTCCCGGATGGTCTGTTCACACAGGTAATAAGAAAATTTCCCGATATGTGTGTCCTTTTCCCGGAGATTCAAACGGTTCTGAAGCCAGATATATGTGCTGTGTTTGGTCATATAACCATTTTTCCAGATTGCATCCAAAGCTCTGTGTGCTTCGATCCGCTTATTACGCAGATCGCTGTCAGCCATGGTTCCCATGGGACGCATACTTTTTTTGTGTGCCCCAATGTATGAATCACAGGAAGGATAGCCGCTGCATACATACAGGTATTTCTCCGGATCCAGGTTGTTATCTCCATAGACATAAGCTGCAGGCCTAAGTACCCCGGGTCTTTTGCAATATGGACAGTACAAGGTTTCCCGCATCTGTTTTTTCTTCTTTTTTGCCATCTGACGTCACTCCTTTCCATCTTTATCTCCGATGTTAAAGAAATCCCTTTTTCTGTGTCAACAGAATTCTTTGAAAATTATAAAAACATTTTCAGGAAGCTCTTTTGATAAGCCTTGTGATAATGCCTTCTGCCACTTCATAGTTGTCGTTGATGCGGGTCACCACAAATCCGATCTTATCTTTCTTTCCCGGAAGTGCGGACATATTGCAGGAATGTGCCACGGCATTGACTCCGATATCAAGGCGGATAAAATAGGTTCCCTTATAGACTTCCGTAATGATTCCTGTATATTTTCCCTGTTTATGGCATTTCCGGAGGTTATCTTTATTGATATTGGCTGTCGGACTCTTTGCATCCACTTCTATAATGATCTGGTCAACAGAGCTTGCTTCCACCTTATTGACCATGACCAGCACCAGATCGCCTACCTGGAATTTTTCTCCGGCATCTACCATCCACTCCCAGGCCATGTCCCTGGCCCGGACAGATACTTCTACACCAAAGACTTCCAGGCGGACTGCTTTGGGAGCTACCGCGATCACCCTTGCTTCTACGATCCTGCCTTCATAGAGCATTGGTTTTTCTGTATCTTCCCCAAGGTAAAAAGTCTGTCTCTTTTTAAGCATTGCATCTTTTCTGGATGCTACAACGCTCCGGCTCTTGTTATCCAGATCTTTGATGATGAAATCAATGTCACAGCCGAGCATGTTGTTAGCAATACGGACCTGACGGTTTAAGGTATCCGCGTTTTCACGCCCGTCTCCCTGAAGGTTGATCATCATTTCATTCATTGGGATAATGATCCGGAAACCATTAAAGTATGTAACAGCAACCATCCATCCACTCTCCAGTTTTTCAATGCCCCCGAGCTGGCCCGTCAGGATCTTTCTGGTACGATGTGCATTCAAAAGCTGATGCCATCTGGCTTCTTCCTGTTCCTCCATACTTTCAACCTGCGCGTCTACATCGATTGTCAAAACACCATCGTAGACTGCACGCGGAACATCTTTTTCCCCATTTCCCGCCAAAACTGTTTTTTTGGTATCCTCCATATACTTCCTCCTGTTCTTATTTATTTTTTGTCTTCTCTGCTCCATCCAGAAAACTCCTTTTCCTCCGGTACTCAGGAAAGACAAAAGAAGACACAAAAAAAGCAGCCCGTTTAAAGCTGCTTTCTTCATGCCTTCTTTTTACAGATACCATTCTATAATACATGGAATTCTATGTCAATATTACCTCGATTGCAATAGTGTCGCATATTGATTCCTTTTATGAAGCCTGTACGACAGAAGGATTTAGTAACACTAAGAACTGCCAGATTCCTGTGTCCTTATAGAAAATTCCATCTCATATGTAATTGTTTCATTATATAGTGTTTATTTCTTCCTCTTAATCGTCCCCAATAAGACAACCGACCTTCTTGTACATTTTTAAACTATAGATATTACGGAACAGTTGCAGTAGATATATATTTTTTCAAATAGCTGAAGGATAATACCTGATTATCTGTTATTTATATACATAATACATATTGAATTTTAGTAAAACTAGAGGATACATAAAAATGCCATTAACCAAAGAACAATTTCTTAAACAATTAAATTCTGATTGTTATTTCTCCACATACTCTTCTGCCATATGTACTGCCATAGCACCATCTGCCACTGCTGTTACTATCTGACGAAGTAACTTTGTTCTGACATCTCCTACAGCATAAACACCCGGAATACTCGTTTCAGTGTTTTCACCTGCCACAATATATCCTTTATTATCCAGTTCTATCTGATTACCTAAAAAATCTGTTGTCGGTTTTCTTCCTATACTCACAAACAGGCCGTCACATTCTATAATGTTTTCTTCTCCTGTAACTGTATCTTTCAACCGCACACCAGTCAATCGTTCTCCATAAATCAGTTCATTTACTGTATTGTTCCATCGAAACTCTATATTTTCAGTTTTCATCAGCTGGTCATGGTAGATTTTCGTTGCACGTAATGTATCTCTTCGATGAACAATGATGACTTTCTTAGCAATTCGACTTAAAAGAACAGCATCTGATACAGCAGAATTTCCACCACCAACAACCACCACGATCTTATCTTTATAAAACATACCATCACAGGAGGCACAATAAGCAACCCCATGACCTATCAATTCTTTTTCTTTAGCAAGGCCAAGTTCTCTTGGATTTGCTCCAGTAGCAATCACTACTGTTTTCCCAATATAAATTCCCGAACTAGTTTCTACTCTCTTAAGCTTTCCTGTTAAATCCATATTATAAACTTCAGCATATTCACTTTTAGCGTCAAATTTTTCCGCCTGTTTTTGCATTTTCTCTGCCAATGAAAATCCGTCAATTCCATTTTCAAAACCAGGATAGTTATCAATCTGCCAGGTCAATGACATCTGACCACCTGCAGATAATTTTTCTATAACAATTGTATCAAGTCCTGCTCTGGCTGCGTATAATGCTGAAGTATACCCTCCAGGTCCTCCCCCTACGATAATCATATCGTAAACATGATTTTCATTCATACAGCAGTCCTCCTTTTATTTTTCCAATGCTTCATTAATAAAATTCTCTATCATTATTTTTGATTCAGGTGCAACAATAGAATCTATTGCCTTTCCATTTCGATATAAAACCAGCGTAGGAATCACCTCAATCTTTTCAGCTTCTGCAATCTGCGGTTCTTCATCAATATTTACTTTTCCAGCAACAAGAATATCGCTGTATTCTTCACTTATTTTTTCATAAGCTGCTCCAATTCTACGGCAATAACCACACCACGGTGCCCAGAAATCAACCAAAACCGGTTTTTCCTTATGAATTAATTGTCCAAACTTTTCTTTATTTATATTTATAGATGTCATATTTTTCAACTCCTTCTCCTATTTGAACTTAATATACCCCAAATAAGTGCTTGCTTCCGTGATGATATCACAGAAAAGTTGATTTACTTTATTACGCTTTTTTACTTCTATTTACAGCATATGTCAGTTATATAATTGACTCTTCTCAATAAATTAAGTATACTCTCATCTTTGACAGTTACAAAAAGATGGGAGTATTATACGTTCAATTCATTATTTTCGGCAAGTAAGAAATAATCAATATGAGAATCACATAACACAAAAGGATGTACTGCGGTAACTTCTACATTACCTTGGCACATCCTTTCGTACTATTATTTTTTGCTATTCTTCTTAATGGCAGCTGTGGCTTCCACATCCATGCTCACCACATGTATGTCCTTCCCCGTGGTTGTGCTCATGGTGAGAACATTTCACATCCGGATTATACTCAAGTGTTTCATTGATAAAAGCTTCTA
>NZ_JAJBNQ010000041.1:0-17154 GCF_020538025.1 Blautia sp. MSK17_66 | reverse complement strand
TGGCTGATTCAGAAAGCACATGCTCTGTTTCCTGAAGGACATCTTTGGCAGATTTACCACCGCCTGCACTGCTGACTAGAGACGGTGGTTTTTTTCGGTGTTAAATAAAAACAGCACTACATTTCAGTCAAATGTTTTTGACATTCTTCCAGTGCTTTTTGCACATTATCGTAGGAAGATTTATCATTTTGATTTACCAATGCTTGAATCTTCCAATATATTTCAGAAGAATGGCTGTCTAAATACTGCGTAAATTCTTCTTCGGCAGTCTTATAGTCCCCGTTTTCCATTTTGACATAGGCATCCTGGACTATGGAATAACTTCTCTGCTGTGCGTTATCGGACTGGTAAACGAAGAATAAGCAGATGAGAAACACAATCATAAAGAGCCGTTTCTTTTTAATTGATACATTTTTCCAAAAAGCCATCGATTTATTTCACCTCCTGTTTTCTGTTTCCCAATCGTACCAGCATTTCCTTGTAAAAAGAATATCCCCCATAAGAAGAAAAAGGCTGTTCTTTACGGTGTCTGTCAGAAGCCACGCTTGGTACCAGGTCATATTCTTTTGCAAGTTTGCGTAAGCTCTCCTGCTGCTCCTTAGTATATTCCAGGTAATACACTTCAAGGCCTCCAGTATCACCTGTTTGTTCTTTAAAACTGCTAATCAAAGTGATGATTTCCTTTTCCGTCAGTGCATGGTAGGAATATGGATGGGCCAGAATTGGGAATCCTGACTGGGACTGGATCCTTTCAACTACGGTTTCAAGGGAAGCGTAAGGAATGTAGTTAGTGGCAGGTATGTAATATGGGCTGTAGTTACCAATGTAACGGTCCATGATTTCTTCAACAGTCTTTCCATAACCCAATTTTACCATTAAACTGGCGATATGGAAACGTCCAATGTAGCCGGTAGAGCGCTTTTCCGCCATAACCTCTTCCATGCTCAGGTCAATTCCAAGGTTGTGAAGGCTTTCCAGGATTGCTTTCACATACTTTTGTTTTCCTTCATCAATTGAACTGAACAGATCAGCAAAAGCTTCTGGTGCTACACCTTTTGGAAAAATACCGATTACATGGATTTCTTCTTTCTTGCCGGAAGGAAATGTGAAGGTTGTGGAAAATTCACAGCCCGGAAGTACTTCCAGGAAATTTCCATTTGTTCCGACGATATATTTGCTTGATATGGCAAAGTAATTATGGTCGGTCAACGCAATTACACGGAGATGTTCTCTGTTTAGAGCCAGCTCTACAATTTCTTTCACACTGTTTTCACCATCCGAATTGCAACTATGAATATGAAAATCAGTCCGTTCGTTCAGTAACTGTTTGGTTCTCATAGTTAAGTTCCCCTTTCATTTTTATACTCATAGAATAATACTTCTGACACATTAGTACAATTATGTAAAATGAATTAATTAAGAATTATTCGTGATTTAAAAATGTTAATTAACAATAATTAACACGAATATAGAAGCATTTTAACTAAACAAATTAAAATTACAGCACAATGTGGTATCCGTTTCCAGCCAAGAAAAAGAGGTATCCTATTTTTAGAATACTCCCTCGCAGTCGATCCAGGCAACCTGGTGGCTTTTCTTTTGCCACAACATTGGAGAATATCTGTCCGAATCTGAGTGCATTAATCATCCAGATAATCTTTTAATCTTTTTCTCCGCTTTAAACAACAGGGAACCCTCTCTATTTTCCGTTCGAGCATACAAACCCGTTCATATGTCATTCCGAGTCTGTCCCCAATTTCTTTTCTAGGGACAGGTTCCCCAGTTAATATTCCATATTTTAAAAGAATCACTTTTTGTTCAAGTGCAGAACCTCTTAAAACACGCTCCAGCATGCGCCCCATAGAAAAAAACGGATATAAATAATCAATACTGTGCAGTTTTTCCAACTGGCTTCCATATCTGCCATATAGAATCTGCAGGATTTCTGGGTTTAACTTTTTCACAAAGTCTTGAATATCAATATCTGTGTCAGTGCTGTATTCAGGCAGCTTCGTTTCTTCAGTCATAAATGGTGCCTCCCTCTTTTTTCTTATATCATAAAGCACCTGTCAAGGACAAATCAGAATCCAGGAAATGACTGTTCATAAGCGGCACAGCTTGCTTTCCACAAACATTCCAGGGACAACTGGAAATATTCTGCATGCAGGAATTCATTACAGATTTTTAACAGTCTGCTCCTGGCGATTAAAAATTTATCAACATCTTCTTCAACAGGTCTGTTCCAGTTTTGTATATGGCACCATACCAGAACACAGAACTCAACCCGGCAGGTTTTCTTTCTACTTATCGTTCCATTCATCCATCGTCTTATGTTTTTTGGATAACAGCTATGAGTAATTTTTCTTTCAGATGGATATATTGGAGAGTATATAGGCTGATAGTCTGACTGCGGCATTTCAAATAATTCTGTATATTGTGTGATCAGAGAACAAAATAAATCTGCATTTTCGTTTCTTAAAACAGCATACTCCTGCATACTGGAATAGACCTGTTCCGACCCCTCTGCAAAAAGGTCCAGTTCCTTTGCCCTGTTCGGAAACAGATCAGATATGCAGGTAAATACTTGGTTTACAAATTTTGTATAAGCTTTCATAGTAATCCCCCATATTTCCTTAGACAAATTATGGCCGAATTATACCATGCGGACACAAAAAGAGCCACACCATTTCTGGCATGGCTGTAAGACAGATTAATTCCAGCACGTTTTTTCGTATGCCCGCTTAATACTGAATAAATATGTTTCACTCATGTTATTCAGACAATTTACAGCCGTTACAATAGCTTCATAAGTTGAGGGTCTCTGCTTTTTTAGTGCAGTTGGATCCAGGCAGTATTCTTTATAAAACTCTGCAAAATATTCTGAACTGTCCTTTGTGTTATATGGCTTGTTTGGAGACATCATTAACAGCTTTTCTTTTTCATATATACTTCTGAATTCTGCAGTTTTATCCCTGCTACCGCTGATTCAAGCACTGATAATATTGTCCGAGCTATAGCTGCACTTTTCCATTGGGTCATTCAATGCATAGGCAGTCTGACGGTATACAGATTCGTAATATGGAAAATCCTTTGAGAGGGATTTCAGGAAAGCCATGGCTGTATAAAATTTTTCTGATACAAGCATGTCCTGATATTCCGCGTTATATTTCTGCTTATCTCCGTATAAATACTGGATATTTACCACTGGGGCTGGCAGCTACCGTCAGGATATCTGCATTGTACATCGATTTCTTTTTCATATTGTTCTCCTTACTGTTTTACCTTACTATTGACTTTTGGTTTATTTTAACTTATGATACCATACATAGCAATGTTTATTTATTGTTAATAATATATTTTATGCATCTTTTTATTGTTAATTAACATCTTTTAACATCAACCAGGAGGATAGTTAAGTATGGCAAAAAATGCAGCATCTTTAACAAAAAACGAAGCAAAAAATTGTGGTGCCAATTTAAAGTATCTTATTGATTGCGTATTCCCATCTGGAACAATCCCATCTAAGAGATATATACCAAACGAGACAATTCCAGGTTTAAATATTTCACTTAGCACATTAGGCAACGCCAGACGAGGGGCATATGTTTCTGAAGATACAGCCAATAAAATTGCTACTGCATTTTCCTTTTATCATATTGGGGGATCAGTAGGAAAAATAACACTGGAAGATCTGTTGATGGAGCCTGATAATTTTCAAAAACGGTTTCCCAAAGACGAATTTAAAACAATAAAAGAAAAAGAAAAGGTCACAAAGCTTCCACTATTTACAAATAAAGTATACCGCGGATACTATATGCTCCCTAATTCTTCCTATAAAGCATATATGGCATATTTCTGGTTTTTTTTCGATGATAAAGGAAAATATAGCGCGGCAATGTTACGTGGAATATCTGATTTTAATGATGTAAACTCACCATTCAGAAACATTAAGTTTGAAGATATTAATGCTATAAAAGATTCTTTCCATAACTGTGCAGATACATATATGAGAAAAAAGAGCACCTCATCTATACACCTTTATTTGGCAGAAGATAAGAATATCCGCTGCTCTCCTAACTGCATTCAGATTAACTTTCATACAGAAGGAACCAGTATTCGTCATTCTACAATGTACTGGAACATTGATATTATAGCAAGATCTAATCAGTCATCTTACGCAGGAGGATCAGCTTTAATGGTAGACACAAACGAAGGTGCCCGTGGCAAAGATATCTGCGCTTTCAAATTTGGATTGGAATGTGAAGAAACGATTAAAGAAGAAAAACCCCTTAACAATACTGCTCCACAGGTAATAGCAGAACTTATGCCTAAAACAAGAAATGGGATTTTGCTCATTGACAATGCAGATGATGCGAACTGGTATCGATTTATAACTGAAAAAGCATTCCGAGACAACACTCCGAACGCTTTTGGATCGATAGATCCATACGATTTTATAATGAAACTGGCCAATCTGGAAAATAGATATACTTCAAAGTATGAAGAACTGAACGACTTAGTAAAACAACTTGACGGAATTATAAATCCTGATAAAAAAAGCGAATAACATTCTCAAATATGCTAACAAATATCACCTCCTCAATTAATGAGGTTCACACAAAAAGGGCAGGTCATGTAACCTGCCCGAAATATAAACTAAAATTCTGCTTGATGGCAGATGCATACGGAGTAAAATGCTGTTTGGCATAGGAAAGCACCTGTTTCTTCTGACTGTCTGTCCATCCGTCTTTGAACATGCCTGCTATCATAATTTATCCATAACTTCCAGCTCATAATCTTCTGGAAGTCCAACATCAGACATTCTAGCATTGTCATAAGCCTGTGATAAATCTACTTTCAGCCAGCTTTCTCAATTTACACATAACTTCTTCTTTTCGTTTAATACTGACTTTTATACCATTGATTTCTTCAAAACGTTTTAACATATCTGCCGCCAGCAGTTCATCAAAATTGTCACCGCCAAGATCAAACACGAGGACATTCTTCTCCATATCCAACGGTAACAGATCAGAAGGAATTTCACCACATTCCTGCACCCACATGAAGTCATAAATAACTGCTTTCGGCTCGTAGAGCAGGACATCGTGCATATTTTCGACATTGATTCCCGCCTTTCGTGCAGCATCAATTGTTGCCTGACACTGATCAGAATCAAAAGAAGCCGGCACGTGTCCCGTATCTGCTTTTAGCATAATCACCAATATCTGTAACAATTTTGCCTTCATTGTTTTTGTAATAGAATACAACGGAAGGCAGCAGAGGATTCCTGGACTTGCTGCCCATATCATTTTTTCTGTCAAGTTCCAGTACGATAGGACGCATCATATTACTCTATTCTCCCCAGCATAGCTTGAGGATTAGATCTTTCATTTACTCTCGTATATTTTATCAAATTCTTCAAGAGATATCTGTGTTTTATCTCTCAACTCATTTCCATAATGACTGACTGTCACACCTGTCACTTCGTCTTCTGTATACACAAAAGTCTGTTCTTCTTTAGACCTTTACAAGCTGCTTTTTGTTGTGTCCTATTGATCTGGTTGGATTTCATTTACACTCCGGCAGGATTCCAGGAATTATTATCCAGCTTGTTCAGCATCTCCTTCAGCTCAACTGTATATGCCACCTTTACGTCGCTGTCTTTTTTGATGATAAATTCGGAGAGTCCATATTCTGAGCCGTTGTCTGCCCAGTCATATGTATATCCCAATCTCGTCCATGGATATTTCCCATCAAAATAACTGGAGATAATATTTGAATCAAACCATTCTTTATAGTCCTCATCAACTTCATCCGAAAATGCATCTGTCATTTCTGTTGTTCCGATATCTGAGACATATGCCGGGCGGAAAACGTCTTCCGGTTTTACCCACATAGCCGTAAAATACTCGGATTCGTTATCCGGGCGCAGACCGATGAGTTCTTTTATTCTTGTCTGCCAGTCTGTCACATCCTCTTTATTCTTCTGATACCATTCTTCCAGTTCGCCGCCTGTAAACGTCCATACATTTCCCCATTCCAGTTTTACATCTGCACCATCCGGATAACTGTCCGGATATTTATGGAAGGTATAAAGAAGAATCCTGCCATCCTGATCGTAAACGGCATATGGCTGTCCCTCCTCCAGACTTACTACAGGAAGGATTTCATCCTTGTCAATGATCATTGCATCTTCAACCGCATCGTCGAAGAGGGTCTGCTGATCTGTCTCACTTTCTGCTGAAAGATCTGTTTCTTCTGCCTGAACGCTTACCGTTGTTTTACCTGACAGTGTAATTGCTGAAATCAGAATACTGTTCACGATCATTATTTTCCATAATTTGTTTTTCATATATTATCTTTCCTTTCTATTTCATAAGACAACCTGCTCCCACCACTTAAATCACAGCTTTTGAAGCAGGGAAGCTATCTGCTTCCGTTAACTGTTATATTTCTCTACATCCAGTAGATTTTCTGATTTTGCCACTATAAGGGATACCGCCACATCTCCGGCTGAATTTACAGCAGTCCTGAACATTCCCAGCAGGGAATCAATTCCCATTACCAGACTCAGAGCCTCAGCCGGGACACCAATCTGCGTCAAAAGCACGGACAGACAAACCAGTCCTGCTCCCGGTATTCCCGGTGCACCGATGGAAAGAACTATGATTGAAAATACCATGGAAAATAATTCCGAACCACCCATATCAACTCCAAAAACTTTAGCCAGGAATAATCCTGCCACTGCCATATATATGCAGGAACCATCCATATTTACCGTCGCTCCTAACGGTATGGAAAATGAAGATATCCTGGAAGAGATTCCCAGTCGATGGCATGATTTTATATTAAATGGCATTGCCGCATTGGAGGATGCCAGACTGAAACTTGCCATCATTGCAGATGCATGCTTTTTTAACAGGATGATCGGATTTAATCTGGCTATCATAAATACCAGCACACAATAAGCCAATAACATCACTGCCAGTGCCAGCACAAATGTTCCGAAGAAGCTCATAATGGCCAGCAGTGTCTCTGTTCCTGTAAGCATGACAAGAGAGGTCATGGAGCACAATACTGCCAGTGGTATAAATTTTACGATCAGCGTGGTAATTTTCAGAAAAAGTATGTTGAAGCTCTCAAAAAGTGTCTTCAGTCCTTTTGAATAATCGCCGATCATTCCAACTGCTGCACCGCAAATAATTGCTATAAAAATGATCTGCAGCATATCCGCTTCCAAAAATGGTTTTACAATATTAGACGGCACAATATTTACAACGGTATCTAATAATGAAATATTTGTATTGCCGGCAGTCTCAATCGTCTTCGATGCTGCATCTGTTACATACTGTGAGAGTGACGCATCTCCCGGCTGTATCAGTTCAAACACACCGATGCCAATGGTCACTGCCAGAAGTGTGGTAAACAGATACATTCCCATCACTTTCAGACCGATTTTCCCCAGATCCCGAATACTGTCAAATTGTGACAGACAGGTAACTATGGAAAAGAATACTACCGGTCCGACAATCATCTTTAACGCATTTAAAAACATTACCTTTACGGGTGTCAGTAAGTACTCATTTAACATATTCTGAGCCGATACTGGTAATGATAATTTAAAAATAATTCCCAGAATTACAGCAAGCAGCATTGCTCCTAAGGTTAAATATAACTGCATTCTCTCTGACCGTTTTACGACCAGACGTATGGTGTTTTGGTGCAGTCTGTTTTTATATTGAAATATATCTGACTGAGAACGAATGATCAGATTTCGAATGGCTGCTTCTGCATCTCCACTCACTCCCTCAAAATCCATATCACCGATGAGTACGCTCTCTTCAGACACATTAAAAGCTTCACCCCGTGCACTTATATTTAAAGAAATGTTACCGAACAGCTTCTTAAACACGATCTCTATCTTTTCCTGCTCTTCTGTATGACTCATCATACACACAAGACTTTCTTCTGCCATAAGCCTGGTCATGGTGGCTTCTCTTCTGTTCAGATTATATTTTTTTAACTCTTCTTCTACATATTGTAATGCTTTCTGAAGCTCCTGTCTGTCATTATGTATAATCATTCATTTTCTCCCATATCTTACAATCTTTTTTCCATCCATAATCTGTTTTGCTGATTCACATACTCGTACTTCATTTCATCCATGTTCTTCTTGACCAGGTAAATGCCCAAACCGCCGATCTTTCTTTCTTCTGAAGATAAAGTAATATCAGGATCTTCTGTATCCAGCGGATTATAGGGGATGCCATTGTCGGTAAATGTCAGAAAGACTGCTTTCGGTGTATTCCCGGACTCCACTCTGACTGTTACGGCTCCAATAGAATCTTTGTATGCATAATGACAAATATTTCCAAATATTTCATCGATGACAATATTGATCTGTATCCTGGACTTCATGGGGCAGGCTATTTGATCCAGAAAATCATCCACAAACGCTGTCACTGTATTCATATTTTCTATCATAGCATCTACTGTTATTTCTTTCACAGGTTACCCCTCCATTTTTTTGGTATACTCCAGACACAACATGGTGATATCATCAGACTGATTATTGTCGCCTGCAAACGCATCTATATCTGCCTTCACGAGTTCCAGGGTCTTCTCAGGACTACATGTCTGACATTGCTGATTCAGGATATGATGCAGTCTGTCCATTCCATATAGCTGGTTGTCTTTATTCATTGCCTCTGTGACTCCGTCTGTATACTGAAATACTTTATCTCCTATATCCAGCTGGATCATCTGTTCTTTATATCTGATATTTTCCATACCCGCCAGAACAAATCCTGGACGGATCTTATATGCTTCATATCCTTTGCCTTTGCGATAGATAAAGGGTTTCTCATGTCCTGCATTCACATACCGGAACTCGCCCGTCACAAGATCCAGAACGCCTTCAAATGCGGTAATGAACATTCCGTTATCGTTTGATTCACACAAAATATTGTTTACTTCTGTAAAAACCTCTCCCAGATCACGTCCTGGCTTGGTATGATCTTTTATCAGAGTTTTGCCGATCACCATAAATAAAGCTGCCGGGACACCTTTTCCTGAAACATCTGCCATTACAATGGCAATATGTCTTTTATCCACCATAAAAAAATCGTAGAAATCGCCGCCGACTTCTTTTGCCGGTGTCATAGTTGCATAGATATCCAACTCATTTCTGTCTGGAAACGCCGGAAAAATGCATGGCAGCATAGAAGACTGAATATGGGTCGCAACATTAAGCTCCGTGCCGATGCGTTCTTTTTCTGCTGTGACAGCAGTCAGGTTCTCAATATAAGTTTCCAGTTTTTTCAACATGACATTAAAGGAGTTTCCGAGATCTTCAATTTCATCTCTCGTACTGATGACTATTTCCTGTTTTTTAAAATCTCCGGATTGTATGATTTCTGTAGTAAATCTGGAAAGTTTTTCTACCGGGTTTAATACCATCCATTTCACTAACATCATATACAACAGTAATGCAATACATATTATAGAGCATGAAATTCCAAGCATCGTATATAAAAAGGAATTTAAATGATCTCGAACCTTCTGCATGTCCAGAATATATTGTATTTCAGCGATTGCCTCGCCTTTTTCATCTAGGATCGGAGAAACAGCCGTATAATTGTATCCATAGCTGTTATCTGTCACAAGCGGCTTATCCGTACCTTTATTTTCGGCATACAGATCCCATACATCATAATATTTCTGCAGATCGATCTCATCATATGCCGCTTCTGTGTATAATACATTCGTTCCATAAGCCAGTTTATTCGCAGGGTCATCCCCCAGTTCCTGTACACAGGTGTCAATATAAAAGGTTACACTGTCTTCATCCGGGATCACCAGTGACAGATATGTGATGTCCCCATCCTTCTTTAACGTGTTCAACATAGCTTCCACACGTCTGTATTCCTCGCTGTTTTCACCGCCAGGGCCAAGAATCCTGCGTACATCCGTTATATCCAGCATAGCTGCCACGCTTTTGCTCCCACTGATGACTCTCTGAGCATACATCTCTTCCAGATACTCTTTTGAAGAAAGGTAGCTGAACAGAGAAATCGTAACCGTTAGGGCAACCCCCAGCACTCCCAGGGACAATACGAATTTCGGCAGTAATTTTAATTTCATTGTTCTACATTCCTCTCTGACCTTTTGAAATACTTTCTCCTCTACAGGTGTATATTTTAACTCCCATGGAAATTACCGCTTCATCGCCTGTCATCTGCTCATGAAGTTTGTCAAAGTTTTGATTCACCCATTCCCAGTCATGCTGATATTTTTTACTTTCTTTTCCAAGCAGCAATAAATCTTCCGGCAGAAAAGAGCAGTAGGTTTCAAAAATCTGTTCTTTCTTTTCTTTCTCTTTCCCCGAAGAACATACTTTTGAGCATTCGCATTTTATATCTGCATATCCACTGTCTGATAACAGCTGAGGCAGGTGTGCTCCTATTGTCCTTTTTCCGGCGTATGGATCATTTAAAAGTAATTCGAGAAATTTTTGAAACAGACCTTTTGTGTCAGGAACCATTGAACTTTCCATATCATCTGCTTCTATCACAATAAGCTTTCCGTCCTCTGCCAGAAACGGCCTCAGTTTTTTCAAAATATCCTCTGGTCTTTCCGTATGCATCAGCACAAACGAACAATGAATAATATCAAATGCATCTATCTTTTCCTGCTGCATGATCCGCTGCAGATTTTCTGTAAAATCTGCATCTATAACATCACAGGTATAAAAAGAAAATACGTTGTCTTTTAATTCTATTTGTGCCTGTTCGATGAGCGGATTTAAACAATCTATCCCTATGATCTTCTTGAAATTTTCACTCAGAAAACGCATTTTCGTTTTCCATCCATTGTTGCAGCCCACATCCAGGAGTGTCAGTCCACTTCTTCCATTCATTACTTTCTGATATACCGGCTGTTCATATTCTGAGAGCAGTTTACCCTGTACGGCCAGTCTGTCCATCTCTGCCTGTCCTAAAAAAAGACCGTTATATGGTTGAATCAGAATCTCTCTTTGTGCAATACGATACGGTGTTCTTTCTCTGATAACCTTTCTGCATTCCTGAAATGTCTGATCTAATTTTTCTTTTAGCTCCAGTACACCCTGGTATACATTTTCATCCGACCGGTCCACTATCATAACAAGGGAATCTTCATTTACATTTAACTGGCGGATTGCCTGATGTTTTTTGAATTCCATCTTGCTGTATTCATTATCAATCATTTCTGCATCATACAGAAACTGTAAATTTCTGTCCGCTGCAATGTCAAGTTCATCTGCAAGGCGAATCAGGGCTGCCAGATAGGGCAGATGAATCTTATTTCCGCTTGGAAGGCAGATTTCCTCCGGATATTCTTTTGTATCCCACAGATTTGTTTTTCTGTGTCCCCGTGCAACCTGTACGATCGCAAAAAGATGTTCCTGTGACGGTATATCAAAAATCTCTGTGTACTTTTTGATATACTCGCCACTGAATTCCTGATGGAAATCCCTGATAATATCTGGAATATTCTCCTGATCATGGGTGTCAAAATAATCTCCGAAGTCAATTTTTTTTCGAAAATTCTCATAATCAGACATGGTGATCCCCATTCCGCTGTCATGAAGATAGGCTCCCATCAAAAGCACATAGATTTCATCCGCATTCATCTGATCAATATTTTTGCCTATAAGACGATTACAAAAATCAATGATATTTATCGAATGCAGTGCTGTGTGATCTGTATAAGTGGGAAAAATATTCTGATATTTTACCAGCATCCGCTCTACACAAACCACACTGTCTGCAACTCTTTTATGTAACTGTGGATTTTCTCTTTTCAATTTCTGTTCACACAAATAATTCGTATCCATCATTTTTCTCCCTCATCTCACACATTTCGGTCAGAAAAATTTCTGTTTCTACTCAATGGTCAGAATATCAGAAAATCCCGTAACCTCAAATACTTCGGCTACGATTTCATTTACGTTCTTTACAACCATACTTCCCTGCTTATTCATGATTTTCTGTGCTGCAAGCAAAATACGAAGACCAGCTGAAGAAATATATTCCAGTTTCTCAAAATCGAATACCAGCTCTGTAACGCCCTCGATGGACTGCTTCAGTTCTGCCTCCAGCATAGGCGAAGTTGTGGTATCCAGTCTCCCTTCCAGTAAAAGTTCTAATTTTGCTGCTTCCAGTTTTTTATTAATTGTCATTTCTATTCCTCCATTCCCTTAATCTGCACAATTTTAAAAAAATAAATGAAACTGTTTTTCTAATAATTATACTTTATTATTGGTTTTAAACAACAGATTTGGCACAAACTAACTGTTTTTGGCACGAAATGTCAAAAACCAGTGTCTGGTCACTGCCATCGTTATCTGTCATATTCACTACATTTCGGTCTTTTCTTTTTCCGTTTACTTTCCACTCCTAATCATGTATCATAGATATAATGTATTTGTATTAATACTGGAAATTTTATCTGGAGGAAGCAAAAAAATTCTATGAGTCGCACAAATGATCTTGGACGGGATGAGATACCCCGTCTGGTAGTAAGGCTGGCCATTCCAACTATGCTGGCACAGCTGGTAAATGTTTTATATTCCATTGTAGACCGCATGTATATCGGTACCGGCGTGGGCGATCTGGCACTGGCAGGCGTCGGTATCTGTTCACCGATCGTTACTCTGCTGGCATCCTTTGGTTCCATGGTCGGTCAGGGCGGGGCACCTGTTATGGCTATGAAAATGGGAAGCGGCAAAAAAAAAGAAGCCCGTCAGGTCTTAAATAACGGCTTCCTGATGCTGCTGATCTTGTCCGCAGTCCTCACCAGTCTGTTTCTGCTCAGCAAAAACTCTCTGCTTATGTGGTTCGGAGCCAGTGAAACAACCTTTTCCTACGCCAATACCTATGTCACAATTTATACCGCCGGTACTTTCTTTGCATTAATCTCCGGCGGCATGAACAGTTTTCTGATCGCTCAGGGATTTTCCGGTCTTGGTATGGCAACGGTAGTGATCGGAGCAGTCCTGAATATCCTTCTGGATCCGCTTTTTATCTTCGTTTTCCATATGGGCGTTGCCGGTGCAGCCATTGCAACAGTCATCTCTCAGATTGTCTCCTGTCTGTTTGTCCTTGGCTGTCTGTTCAGCAAACGGATGCCTGTGCGTCTTGGATGGGGAGATTTTCACCTGCATGTCATGAAACGGATTGTCACTTTCGGTTTCTCTCCGTTCCTCATTCTCGCCAGTGACAGCATTCTGCTCATCGTTCTGAACACTGTGCTGCAGCGTTACGGCGGCCCCGGTGAAGGTGATACACTGGTCACCTGTGCAACCATTGTACAGAGTTATCTTCTGCTCATCACCATGCCTATGGGCGGCATCACCCTGGGAAGCCAGCCGGTAGTCAGCTTCAATTATGGAAAAGGTGATGCACAGAGAATCAAAAAAGCGATTCTGTACATCACCGGATTGTGTGTTTCCTTCTGTATTCTGATGACTGTCGTGACCTGGACAATATCTCCGGTCTATGTACGGCTCTTCACAGAAGATCCTGAGATTTTGCACCGTTCCGTCACCTATATTAAGCGGTTTACCTTTATGATCATCCCGCTGGCCGTACAATATCCACTGGTAGATGAGACCACTGCTCTCGGCAAAGTAAAACTGGCACTCTTCTGCTCTGCCTTTCGGAAGTTTATCTTCCTTGCCGGACTGATCTTCCTGCCTGCACTGTTCACTGCAGATGCTGCATTCTTCTCAGAACCGGTGGCTGATGTGGTATCAGCCACTATGACCAGCTGCCTTTTCTTTCATTTCTTTCCGAAGATCCTCAAAGAACGGGAACATGTTACCATCTAAGCTGAATTAATCTTGCTGCCCTATAGTTTCTGCCAATATCGACAGCAGCCTGTCAACCTGGATTGGCTTTGAGATATGACCATTCATCCCGGCTGCAATAGCCTCTCTCTTATCCTCCTCAAAAGCATTTGCGGTCATGGCAACAATTGGGATATTCGCCTTTTCTTCATCAGCGAACTGACGGATCAGCTTTGTTGCCTGATATCCATCCATATTCGGCATCTGAATATCCATAAGAATCAAATCATAAGTTCCTGCCGGCATCTGATTGATCTGATCCACACACTGTACGCCATCCGCAGCCCGGTCAATCAGCAGCCCTTCATTCTCCAAAATGGTTGTTGTGATCTCTGCATTCAGATCATTATCCTCTGCAAGTAAAATTCGCTTCCCTTTTAACACTTTTTTCGATACGACTTGTTTTGGACTTGATTTTTTCTCATAGTAGCTGTCATCTGCAAGTCTGTGCTGAAGAATCACAGTGAAACTACTTCCCTTTCCAAGTTCACTGTTCACTTCGATCGTTCCGCCCATCATATCAACCAGCCGTTTCACGATAGACATGCCAAGTCCTGTCCCACCGATTTTTCCAATTGTCGTGCTGCGTTCACGACTGAATGAATCAAACATGATCGGGATATAATCTTTGCTCATACCAATCCCTGTGTCAGTCACTTCTGTTTTTATCTTTACATACCCCTCTTTATCTCCCGGAAGCTCCTGTGCTTTAATCGTCACAGTCCCACCATCTGGCGTATATTTCAGTGCATTGCTTACAAGATTGACCAAAATCTCTCTGACTTTTGTTCCGTCACATACAACATTCTTATGTGTTATGTACATTTCGCTCCTGAGCTGTATATTCTTTTCTTTTGCAGCAGATGCGAACACTCCATCAATTTCTTCCAATATATCATCCATTCTTTCAACATTCTCATCAATTTCCATCTTACCACTCTCAATGCGGGCCATATCAAGAACATTGTTGATAATGGATAACAAAAGCTTTCCTGACTGCTCTATTTTTTTCTGATAGTCAAGCAGCTTTAAATCTGTCATATCTTCCTTCATCAATTGATTATATCCCAGAATAACATTCATTGGTGTACGAATATCATGAGACATATTGTTAAGGAAATTGGTTTTTGCAAGACTGGCATCCTCTGCTTTTTTCAAAGCAATTTCCAGCTTGTCATTAAGCTTTTGTGTATCATTTGCCGCAAGCTTTGCGACAGCTTCTGCCTTCCTTGCCTTTCGTAAAAGCATAAGGATAATACCAATGATGCCAAGTACAAAGAATCCTGTAGTGGCCAGAAAAACAAGCAGATTGTCTTTTACAAAATCATAAAATGTCACCTTATCTGGCATATTGTCATAGATAGCAAGTGTGCTTGTAAGCATGTCAGACGGCATGGTCTTCAGGGTTTTATTCAGTATTGACAAAAGGGAAGCTTCTCCACCTCTTACTGCAAAGCATGCCTCCATTGTTTTGGTAAGTGGAATACTTTTGAAATCTTGATGGTTATCATACTTCAACGCCAGACTGTTTCCCATGAGGAAACAGTCTGCTTTTTCATGAACGACCATATCTGTCGCATCAGCAAGGGAATCGTAATCTACCAGCTTCCATTGAGGATAACTGAAAATAATATGCTGTTTTAAGGCTTCCTTATCCTTTGGCACAGCTACGGTATATGCCTCATTCTCATTAAAAGATTTCTCATCAGTTACCGCCATCAGACTGTAAGTCCAGGCTGTATTGGTAAGTGCATAGCCTTTTTCTTCTGCAAAATCAGGATTTCTGCTGGCATAAAAAATCATGTCAATTTTACGCTCCTGTAATGCCTGAAGCATTTCGTCATAATCATCATATGCCTGCATATCAAATTCCAGTGTCTGGTTTTTCAGACAGTCTTTGGCATAAGAGATATATTCTGTCAGCGTACCGCCAAGTTTTCCGGTCTCTTCGTCCATGGAAAATACCGCCGGAGCATTGTTCAGAAATCCTATCCTGATGCTACCATGTTCTTCCAGCCATGACTTTTCTTCGCCTGTAAGAATCTGGCTGTAATCAAGAGAAAAATACTTCTTATACAGATCTGCTTTAAAAAAAGGACTATCCTGATCCAGCTGCCGCATAGCACGGTCCAGCTCCGTCTTGATATCACTGCGCTCTTTGTTTATTACAAAATATATGCCTGATTTACCGACAGTGATAACGGATGATATTCCCTGTTCAGACCAGATGGATTCTTCCAGAGATACAAAACAGTCGATCTCATGATTCGCCAGTTTTTTTTCGACATCGTCATTGTTATACACATTTACATGTTCCGTATGTATGCCATTCTTATTTTCCCATTCTGTCAGCATGATCTCAGGTTCTGTATCCATAAGCACACCTACACGTTTTTCACCCAGAGACTTGAAATCAGATGTCGTAATATCCATATTTGACAAATCTGCATAAAGGATATATTTTTCCTCACCCATCGGTTCCTCTGAAAAAAGCATCTTTTGTGCACGTTCATCGGTGTAGGAGATATCGCCCATGATATCAATCTCACCGTTTTCAAGCATATCAAAACAGTTGGACCAGTCACATTTCACATACTCAAATTTCCATCCGGTATAGCCTGCCAGAGTCTGCAAAAGTTCGTAACCATATCCTCGTCTGAGACCGTTTTCATCGACATAGTCGAAGGTATCCTCAAATGAGCCGACACGGATGATCTTCTGCTGCGTTGCTTCATTTTGTCCCACCGTCTGTGACTGCTTTTCATCATTATTCGTCTCAGCAGCCCGGCAATGTACGGACAATATCATCCACATTCCCAGAGCCATAAATATAGCTACACATAATACGGCCAGCTTTTTCTTACTTTTGTACATTCTTCTTTTCTCCAAAACTTACCAGGTTTTACCCGGCACTGATTTTTCATTTACCGTCTCCTCTTTGGATTCATCATTTTCTTCTTTTGTTTTATTTCTTCTGCTCGTGTAGTTTTTATATCAATCGGTTTCGAAATAAAACTTATGCAAAAAACTGGTTTTATTATACCGTGAACTACTCGGCAACAAGTTACCAGAGCATCTGAAACCTGGCGGGATACCGCCTTTTTTCAGGGTGCGTCCATGACACCAATACTGTTTGCCTTTCGGCTATGCAGCTACTTTTATTATTTCTGGCTTTTTTAGTCCGGTTACGGACAGTGTTTTCTGTTTTCCAGATACGGAAAGATATTTCCGCAGGATATTAAACGCGCCTACTGCATCTGCGTTAA
>NZ_JAJBNQ010000040.1:0-18345 GCF_020538025.1 Blautia sp. MSK17_66 | reverse complement strand
TTAAGAATTTTCGAGAATCGTATGTGTTTCACTGTTTAGTTATCAAGGTTCTTTGTTGTCGTCTCGCTGACGACTTGTTTACTTTATCACATTGTTTTGTTCTTGTCAACAACTTTTTTTCGTTTTTTTCAAAACTTTTCAAATTGTTTAATTTGTTTAGTCAGAAGAAACAATTCCCTGTGACAGCTCAGTTAGAATACCACTATAAACCAAATATGTCAACACCTTTTTTCACTTTTTTTATTTTTTTGTGTTATACTGATTAATGTCTCTTCAAAACACAGAGATCACATTACAATAATAATAGAAGAAAGAGGTTTCTATCTTGAAAGAACAATCACTATCTCATTCAACAGCAGACACAGCAAATCCTCTGGGATGTGCTCCTGTCGGAAGTCTGATTGCCAAATTTGCAATCCCTGCCATCATCAGTATGCTGGTCAACGCTCTCTATAATATAGTAGATCAGATTTTTATCGGTCAGGGTGTTGGTATGCTTGGCAATGCCGCAACCAATATTGCATTTCCTGTCACCACGATTTCTACCGCAGCGGCCTTACTCCTTGGAATCGGCGGCGCTTCCAACTACAATCTGGAAATGGGAGCCGGCAATGAACGCAAGGCAAGTCAGATTGCAGGAAGTGCTCTGACCACGCTTATCGTAATCGGTGTATCAATAACCATAGGCATTCTTCTGTTTCTCCATCCATTGCTTATCTTTTTTGGAGCAACAGATAATGTTATGCCATATGCCACCGATTATATCAGCATTATTGCTGTTGGACTTCCGTTTTTTACCTTATCCGTCGGAGGCAATCACCTGATTCGTGCGGACCGCAGTCCTACATATTCTATGATGTGTACTCTTACTGGTGCGATCATCAATACTATTCTTGATCCCTTATTTATTTTCGGTTTTAAATGGGGAATCAAGGGCGGAGCCTGGGCCACCGTCATCGGTCAGATGATTTCCGCATTTCTGGTCATACTTTATTTTGCAAAATTTCGCAACATGTATCTGGATCGCAGTATGCTGAAACCACAGCTGAAACTGCTAAAAGCAATTGTTTCCCTTGGTCTTGCCGCCTGCATCAACCAGATTGCAATCGCCGCTGTACAGATCGTCATGAATAATATTCTTCGCTACTACGGATCTGTTTCTGTTTATGGAAGCGATATTCCAATCGCCTGCGTAGGTATTGTTTCAAAAGTCAACATGGTTTTCCTGTCCATATGTATCGGAATCTCACAGGGATGTCAGCCAATTTGGGGCTTTAATTACGGAGCCAGAAAATTTGACCGTGTACGACAGACTTACCGTTATTCAGCAGCCACCTGTACAATTATAGCCACTGCATTCTTTCTCTGTTTCCAGTTTTTCCCCCACCACATCATAGGTATGTTCGGTGGTGGAAGTGATCTTTATTTTAAATTTGCCGAAAATTATCTGAGGATCTTTATGCTTCTTACCTTCGCAAATGGTATCCAGCCAATGTCCTCCAGCTTTTTTACTTCTATTGGAAAAGCAACCCTCGGTATCATTATGTCTCTGACCAGACAGGTTATTTTTCTCCTGCCGCTGGTTATTATCTTTCCAATGTTTATGGGAATTGACGGCATAATGTATGCAGGACCTATCGCAGATGCAGCCGCCTTTGTCCTTGCAGTTGTTTTTGCCCGCAGAGAACTTGGCGAAATGAAAAAAGCAGCATCCTGAGTTTAACCGCACCCGTCAAAGAGGCTGACCGCAATATCGCGGTCAGCCTCTTTTTATAATTGAATGCTTGTAACTATTCAGAAGGTAGTATCCCGCGAGGCGTTTTGGCATGTTTTTTGCCAAAATCTCGAGACATACAAGGCACTTTGATTGCTTCTGTATATTCTGTATCATATAATCCTGTAAAATTTCACAAAACTACAGTTTATATTCTTCTATTTCTGTTACTCTGTTTCTTTTCCGTTCCTTCCATATCATAAGATACAGTTTATAATCCAGCGAATCACGTGCAATGGTAAAAGGTTCTTCTCTCAGGATTTCTGCACGAATACCCTGCTTTTCTAATTCTGCCTGACGTTTCTTTACCTTTTCCAATGTCTTCTGGTACCTCTGCTCCACATCCTCCCCAAAAAAGCGTCTCGGATAACCGGCAGACGCCTGCCTTAGCCGTTCCGTCAGCAGATCCGCAATATTCCGGTGTTTCGTCCGATGCAGCATAAGCGCAAGTCTCTTCGCCCGGAATTTCGACGGATGTTTTCTATATATACTGAGCAGTTTTGCAAAAGAAACATCTCCGCATTCTGCCGCCAGTTCTTCCATCAGCTCAATAGCCTCTTTTGATACATCCCACGGGTTTTCACGCGGAACAATATATTTCTCCGGGACCGCCGGATAACAGCAGTAATTCAATGGTGGAAATTCTGTAAGCACTGCAAGCTTTTTTTCTTCATCTGTACAGTACTCCGCTCCCAGATAGTCATATTTATCTCTCAGAATCGCAAACCTGTATTCCAGCTGACGCAGATATTCATATCCTTCTACCCAGAAATGTCCTGTATATGCGTATTCATATAAATGAACTTCTAAATCCAGCGTTTCAAAAAACAGAGTTACGACCGTATCTCCCTGCCTTACCACCAGGACAAATTCTTCTCCCTGCTTGTTCAAAGACGCTTCCAGTTCTCCCTCATAATCCGCATGATATTCTCCTGTCATCCGGGCATCACGAAATACAAGAAAACTTTCCACTGCATCATTCATCAGATATACCAGACGTATATCCTGTCCCTGCGGCACTTCTCTTTTTGAAGTCAAATCTTCTTTTTGTATTTTTTCTGAAAAAATCAGTTCAAACTGGTCCTGTTCCAAAAGCTGTGCCAGTTTTTTTAGTGTATTTTCTGTCATTTTTTTATCCTAACTGATCTGCCACCTTACACGGCTTCCATTTTCATCCTTGCTTACGATCAACTGATCCTCTATCTCCTGCTTCAACTCCGTCACATGAGAAATGATTCCTATCAGTCTTGAACCTTCCGCCATCTCCTGAAGCACTTTTACCGCCTGGTTTCGCGAATGTTCATCCAGGGAACCAAAGCCTTCATCTATAAACATCATATCCAGATTGACTGCTGCTGAACTCTCCTGAATCTGATCTGCCATGCCAAGTGCAAGAGATAATGCCGCCATAAAGGATTCTCCTCCCGAAAGAGTCCTGACTTCCCTCTCTTTTCCTGTCACTGCAGAATATATCATCAGATCCAGGCCTCTGTTTTTGCCTTCGCCTGCTTTCTCAATATCGTACATTCTGAATTCAAACTGCCCGGCAGACATCTCCCCGAAACGCCGATTCGCCGCATACAAAATCCGCTCCAGATAATACCTTTGCACATAAGTTTCCAGATCCATACGTGCTCCGCTCACATTACCTGAGGCCATGCGGTAAAGTGCATCAATTCGTGCATGCTCCTCCAGAATTTCCGTCCGGTTCTTCAGTCTTCCAAGAAGAATATCCTGAACTTCTGCATTGCTGCTGAATTCCTGTCTGAGATTGTCATACCGTATCTTTACTGCCTGATACTTCTGTTCCGCTTCCTCTTTTTCCTGCTTCAGTTTCTTAAGATCCGGACGCACTTCCGTTCCTGCTGCCGCCTGAGCCGCTTCCTTTTGAGCCTGAGCCGCAGCCAGGTTTTCCCTGTACTGGTTCACAGCATCCTGGAATTCTTCTGCATCCTGCCGAGTATAAGTTTTGATTGTTTCCTGCCAGTTCTCTTCTGCCATTTTTTTGTTTTTCAGGATAAGCCTGTAATCTCCTTGTGTCTGCTCAGCATGTTCTTTCTGTTTTGGAATTTCCTTCATGTAACGCTGAATCAGTGCTTCTGTCTGTTTCTTTTCACTGACAGCTTTTTCTAAAGTTTTGGAGGCTTTCTGATACTGTTTTTCTGCCTTGTCTCGGAGTTTTCCTGCTTCTGTCAGGACATTCTCTGCTTCTCTCTCTGACTCAAATTCCACAGAATTCTTTAATTCTGTCAGAACAGCCTCACATGCTGCAGATTCTTCTGCCAGTTTCTTGCTTTCTTTTTGGCTTTCATCCAGTTTATCCCGGAGATTTTTCTTTTTGTCCTCAGAATCCTGAAGATTTCTTCGGATTTCTGACATCCGCTCAACCTCCGTCCGGCGTCTGAGAAGTTCTTTTTCTATCTCCTGGTTCCAGGCTTCTATCGTCTCTTTCATCTCCGGTATTCTGGCATCCTCCAAAAGTGAAGGGATATTCCTGCGTATATGCTCCTTAAGCTTTTTGACAGCCTCCAGATACGTGTCTTTTCTTGTGTCAAACTCAGCCTTTACAGCCTTCGCATTTCCGGCTGCCTGTTCCTGTTTTTCACGCAGTTTATCCACATCTTCACTCATTTTTTTGAGGTTTTCTCTGGAGATATCCACATCTTCCCCACTCTTTTTGTGCGGATGCGGATGCTCTGTAGAACCGCATACCGGACATGGCTTCCCGGGCTTCAGTTCATCTGCAAGAAAACCCGCCTGCTCATCCAGAAAATGCTGCCTCTTCTCCTCATATTCACTGTTCAGTGCCAGATAGCCGTCCCTTGCCTGTATGTAAATTTCTCTGCACTTCAAAGCCCGTTTCCTGCATGCTTCTGCCTGTTTTCCAAGAGATTCTGCATCCTTAAGTTCCTGCTCGAGCACCTGTTCTTCCTGTTTTTTTGTCTCTGCCAGAACCAGTTTCTTTTCAGACTCAGCCAGTTCTTCACTCTGTTTCTTCCATATCTGTTCCTTTTCTTCTAATTCATCCAGTTCCTTCTGCAGATCTGCTCCGGCCTGTTCTGCCTGTCTGCATACACCCTTATAATGTGCTGCTTTCCCTTTCTGTGTTCTGATCTTCTCAAAAATCTCACAGGATCTTTTAACTTTTTCCTCTGTTTTCGTATACTTCTGCTGCTCTATATCACGCGCAGCTTTTGTTTCTGCCTCTTCTCTTCTTGCTTTTTCCAGCATTTCTGTCAATAGTGGAAGCTGTCTCTGATGTTCTTCCAGTGTCTTTTCCATTTCCAGAACTGCCTTTTTTGCATCATCTGCACGAATGTGTTTTTCGTTGATTTCATAGGCATCCCGAATCTGCGTGATCAGGAAAAACTTTTTATCTATCTTGGATTGCATATCCTGATATTCTTTTATCTTTTGTTCTGCTGCATCAAGCTGGATAAACCAGTTCAAAATCCCCTCTGCTTTTGTGACGGCATCACGTTTTTCATCACGATTCTTTTCTGCTTTAATGCATTCCTGTTCCATTTCACAGGTGCAGTCTTTCAGCCATATGCACAGTGCTCTCAGACTCTCGAGAAGCTCATTCAGCCCGGAGATCTGACCTGCTTCTACCAGTTCTTTGCAGGTTCTGAGCTGATCTGCATCCTCATATTCCTCCGATATCCGAATGCGCCCTGCGTCCCCCTGACACTGCGTTTTCAGAATTGCGATCTCTCGGTCTTTTTCTCTCTTCCTGTTCCCAAGTTCATTCACGATTTCCTGATACATTT
This sequence comes from Blautia sp. MSK17_66, assembly GCF_020538025.1. Classification (NCBI taxonomy): domain Bacteria; kingdom Bacillati; phylum Bacillota; class Clostridia; order Lachnospirales; family Lachnospiraceae; genus Blautia; species Blautia sp. MSK17_66. Next base: position 12,801 of record NZ_JAJBNQ010000040.1, on the reverse strand, counting down.
CCGTGTTAAAAAGCTTCCGAAATATCACTTTTTTGTCATCTGACTTTGCTCTCAGAAGATCCATGAATTCACCCTGTGCTATCATTGCAACCTGCATAAACTGACCTTTTGTAAGACCCGTGATCTCCTGCAGTTTCCTGTCTGTTTCCTTAGACGGATATTCTGTACCGTCCGGCATGACAAGACTTACAGATCCTGTTACTTCTCTCTGTTTTCCCTTTGCCGCACCCCGGGTGATCGTCTTCAGGTGTCTTGGGATCCGTCGAACGGTATAAATTTCCCGCTCCTCATCTCTTCCCTCTGCAAAGGTCAGTTCCACAAAAGGCTCCTCCGCAAAATCAACATACTGACTCTGCAGAACAACTCCTTCTTTTTTGTTTGACGAGGAACTTGCCTCTCCATATAATGCAAACACGATCGCGTCAAAAATCGTTGTTTTTCCTGCTCCTGTATCCCCTGTGATCAGAAACAGATTCTGATTTACTTTCTCAAAGTCGATAACCGTTTCTTTACCATATGAACCAAACGCCTGCATTTTTAATCTCAAAGGCTTCATCTATTTCACCCCCTGAACTGTATGAATCACATCCTGCAAGATCTCTTTTTCCTTCTCATCCATATTTTTCAGAAATGAACAGCACAGTTCATATGGATTCATCAGGGTCTCTGATTTTAATGCTCTTGCATAGTCTGCCTTTCTCTGATTTTCTCTTCGGATCTCCAGCAGATTCGGAAATGCCAGACGAATTCTTTCCTGCATATCGATCACATCCAGATCTTTTTTATCCGTCAGGATCACCGTCACATAATCCTGACTTTTCTCTGCCAGAATCTCTTCCAGTTCCCCTTTTATCACCCGCACCTGATGCAAAGGATATAGCGGAAGTACAGTCGTTTCGACCTCTCCCTTCACCCCCATTTCGATCATAATAATGCCTTTTTGCTGCTGTGCTTCACTCACAGAACAGGCAAGGGGCGTTCCGCAATAACGCCAGTTTTCATTTCCAAGCTTCATCGGTTTATGGATATGGCCCAGTGCCGCATAATCAAAAATCTCCAGCACATCTGCGGATACTTCATCAATATTTCCAACGGTACGGATCTCTGAATCCATCCGTTCTATTTCTTCCACTTTCTTTCCAACAGGCAGATAAAACTGATGGCTGACAAGCACATTTCTTTCATCCTGATTGATGTTTTCCCGTCCGATCAGTCTGTGCAGTGTTTCATTATAAGAAAGATTATTTCCATTTTCATCTGTTCCCACCACCTGTTTCACCATGGATGGTTTTACAAAAGGAAGCAGATAAAAATTCACTTTTCCATACTTATCTTCCAGCGTAACCTTTTCGATAGATTCACCTTCCGTTCGCGGCGGCTGTCCGATCATGTGCACTTTCTGCCTGGAAAGCACCTTTCGGAAACAATCCACTCTCGGTGCACTGTCATGATTTCCGCTGATCATCATAATCACCGCAGACGGCACGGCTTCTGTCAGTTCCCCAAGAAACCGGTCAAAAATCTCAACTGCCTCTGCTGACGGAACCGCCTTATCATAAATGTCCCCTGCGATCACAATGGCATCCGGTTTTTCTTGGGCTGCCGCCTCAACAACTTCCGCCAAAATATATTCCTGATCTTCACGAAGATCCCTGTTCATCAACTTCAGTCCAATATGCAAATCTGACAAATGAAAAAATCTCATATTTGTTTTCCCTTTCCAGCGATGCTGCTCACTTTGTTTCCTTTTTCTATCATATCATCTCAGCACTTTTGCCGCATCTTTTTCTTTTCGTTATTTATCGGTCTTTGTTTATCTTGTATTTTTCATTTCTTCTTTTATCTTTTGCACAAATCAGAGGCTTTAAAATAGCAAGAAAAAAGTTCCTGACAAAATGCCGGGAACTTTTTTCTGTCTTGCTTTTTATTTTCTCCTTTTCAGTATCCTTGTCTGCAGCGGAGCCATGACTTCGCTCTCGGTTCCATAGAGCAGTTCATACTCTGCCGGAACAGCAACCGTCTGTGGTTTGCGTGCATAGTTCTGGATGAAGAGGTATTCGGTATCTTCGCTCTCTCTTACCGTTACGGAAACGCCTTCCGGAATGAATTCAACTGGTGATTTCAGGCCGGCTTCTGCTGCTGCTCTGCCGTAGAAGTCCTGATAGAATCCAAGTTCCATATCCGCGCATACATAATATACGTGGCCTTTACCAAATGCTTTGTGTGTCAGCACCGGGTATCCCTGATAGAAGTCCTCGCCGTAGCGCATCAGTACTTCTGCATCGGAAACTTCAACCAGTTCGCAAAGGTTTTTGCAGGTATATACATTGCTGATCTTAAGATGGTTTCCGGTTTCCGGAATTGCATGGTTTTCTTCCCAGTTATAGAGAGCATCGATCTCTGCGCTGCGGATTCCTGTTACGTCCATCAATCCATATGGCGTTCCGTCAAGGAAGCACTTGTCTGTTCCGTCTACCAGTCCGGACCAGTAAGAAAGCACCAGAGTTCCACCATTTTCTACATAGGTGCGGAGTTTTTCCTCGTATCCGTCTTTAAACATATATGCCATCGGAGCTGCCAGAACTTTGTAGTCTGCAAGGTCATGTTCCATTGCGATAACGTCAACATTCAGACCCTGTTCTCTCAGTGCACGATAGTTCTTCTGTACATTTTCACGATAATGCATATCTACATTTCTCGGTCCCTGCACATCCGCGATCGCCCAGTCGTTTTCACGGTCATAGAGAACAGCTGCCTGTGATCTCATAGTGGTTCCAACCGTCTCCTGGATCTGTTCCAGAACTTCTCCGACTTCTGTTACTTCGCGGAAAACACGGGTATCATCTTTGCCATAATGGTCGATCACTGCACCGTGGAATTTCTCGGAAGCACCCTGGCTCTGGCGGAGCTGGAAATACAGCACGCTGTCAGAACCGTGAGCAACTGCCTGCAAAGATCCTGCCAGAAGCATTCCCGGTTTCTTAAGTTTATTGATCGGTTTCCAGTTCGTCGCAGATGGACAGGATTCCATAAGAAGGAACGGTGCTTTCTTGATGCTGCGCATCAGATCGTGCTGCATTGCCGCATCAACAGCTGTGATATATTCCTCTTTTTTGTGCCATCCCGGATAATTGTCCCAGGATACAATATCCAGAACATCCTTGAATTTCTTGTAATCCAGACCGTCATAATCATACATCAGGTTTGCGGTTACAGGAAGTTCAGAACCACCCGCACGGATCGCATCGACCTCATTCTTGATAAAGTCAATCGTCTGATCGGTGACAAAACGTTTCCAGTCAAGCTTCAGTGCATGAAGTTCATTTTCCCCTTTTGTGGACGGGCTTTCAATCTGGTTAAAGCTGTTGTAAATATGACTCCAGAATGTGGTACACCAGCTCTTGTTGAGGTTTTCGATCGTGCCGTATTTCTCTTTCAGCCATTCACGGAACTTTGCCTGGCACAGCGGGCAGTGACATTCTCCACCGAACTCATTTGAGATGTGCCACAACATAACCGCCGGATGTTTGCCGAATCTCTCGGCTAATTTCTTATCGATCGCATGGACTTTTTCTCTGTATACCGGAGAGGTAAAGCAGTGATTATGTCTGCCTCCGAAGAATCTTCTGGTTCTGTCCGGATCCATACGAAGGACTTCTTCGTACTTGTCTGCCATCCATTTTGGTCTTGCTCCTGACGGAGTTGCAAGAATGGTATAAATCCCCTCTTTATAGAGATTATTGATAATTTCTTCCAGCCAGTCGAAGTTATATTTTCCCTCTTCCGGTTCAAGAACAGCCCAGGAAAAAATCCCTACCGATACAGTGTTGATATGTGCTTTTTTGAAATATTCGATGTCTTTCTGAAGGATATCCGGGCGGTCAAGCCACTGCTCCGGGTTATAATCTCCACCATGAAGGTAACGTCCGTATTTCATCTGTTTCGCCATGTTGTCTCCTCTTAAAGTCCTTTAAATACAAAGGAAAATTCCATCTTTTTATCGGTTTCCAGTAAATATTCTTCGTGTGTGCGTGCTCCCCAGCTGTCATCTCCACCGATTCCCATCTGGTCTTTTGCAACACGTACAACAGTGTAATGAACCTCCGGAAGTTCGTATGGATGCATTGCATTTTCCATCTCATGCGGAGTGTATGGAAGTGCTGAGAACATCATTGGACCATTGTTCTCATCCATCTCAAAGAGCATTCCTCTTCCCTTGCGGTCAGTTACTTTTGCCCAGCGCACTTCTTCTTTTGCACCACATTCCTGCGGAACCATATATCTTGCAATATTGTCTGCGACTTTGTTTGCATAGATGCCAAGTTTTGCTCCTTTTTTACGGTCAGAATAGGTCTCTGCCTCTCCAAGTCCGTACCATTCCACACGGTCATAATCTGCATTAAATTTAAAGATCACACCAAATTCCGGCATGTCGCCAAGCTCTTTGACCGGGTCATAAGTAAGGGTTGTCTTTACTCTTCCATCACCGAACACTTCATAAGAAATACTGCATTCACTGAGCGGGGTTGTCGGCATAAGATAGGTGTATGTTACTTTCACTGTCTTTTCATTTACTTCTACCTTCGGCATATTTCCCGGTCCGTATGGTCCCTTGCGGAAGTCTTTGTGGCTCAGATACATGCTGGCAAGTTTCCACTGTCCGTAGCGCATTCCCATAAGGTTTCCACAGTCGTTGTCTGTTGGTGCACGCCAGAAGTTTGGTTTCGGAATCGCTTCGATCATCTCTTTTCCGGCATATTTATAAGATACCAGTCCGCCGTTTAATACAGAGAAAAGCACTTCAAAATGTGCGCCTCTGACACCGATATTGTGTGTACTGCGAATCACTTCCACACCTTCCGGGCAGACCTTTTTCGGTTCTTCCACCTTGTATACATACTGTCCAAAAGCCACCTCATGTCCTGCTTCTGCCCATACTTTATCTTCTTTCAGATGGAAGGAGACTGTCACTGCATATTCGCCTGGTTTCTCTTCTTTTGCAAGAGGAAGTGCATAAACTTCTTCACTTAACGGTGCAACTGCTGTCGCAAGAGACGCTTTACGGATCACTTTACCATTCTTTGCAACTGTCACTTTGCAGTCAAACATATCTGTATTTACAAACAGATTTTTGTTGATGACTTTTACGCTGTCTGCACTGACTTCTGCAGTGATGTTCTGATAGTTAAATTTGACTTCCTGCATCTTCGGAGAAGCATCTCTGTTTCCGCCATATGCGATACCATTTCCACTGAAATTGTAGTCTGTCGGACGTTCTCCGAAGTCACCGCCGTATGCCTGAAATTCTTTGCCGTATCGGTCTTTTTTGTAGATAGACTGATCAATATAATCCCAGATAAATCCACCCTGATACTTCGGTTCTGTATCGGTCAGATCTGTATATTTGTGCATTGCACCACAGGAATTTCCCATTGCATGTGTATATTCACAGCAGACAAACGGTTTGGAGTCGTCCTTTGCAAGGAACTCTTTGATTGCTTCTACAGACGGATACATCTGACTTTCCATATCACTGGTATCGTTGTATCTGCGGTCATGGCAGACTCCTTCATAGTGGACCAGGCGGGTTGGGTCTGCCTTATGGAAGAACTGTGACATTTCAAAAATATCCTTTCCTCCAAAGGACTCATTTCCGCAGGACCAGATCAGGATCGCTGCATGATTCTTATCTCTCTGATACATGGAGTTTGCACGGTCAAGCATCATATCCAGCCATTCCGGTTTGTCATGAGGAACGACATAGGTATAGTCTTTTGTAAACTCTGCTGTGTCCCAGGAACCATGAGATTCCAGATTTGTCTCATCGATCATATAGATTCCATACTCATCGCAGAGTTCATAGATCAAAGATGCATCCGGATAATGGCAGGTACGGATCGCATTGATATTGTTCTGCTTCATGATCTTAAGGTCTTTGCGAAGCTCTTCTTCGGAAACATGACGTCCGCTCACAGAACTGAATTCATGACGGTTGACACCCTTGAATACGATACGTTTTCCATTCAGTGTCATGATGCCGTCTTTCATCTCGAATCGTCTGAATCCAACTTTCTGCGGAATCACTTCCTGAAGTTCTCCGGCCTCGTTATAAATCTCCAGATTCAGGTCGTAAAGCTGCGGATTCTCTGCACTCCAGAGTATCGGATTTTCCACTTTCCATGAATAAAGCTCTTCTCCATCGAGTGCTTTTTCATCTTCGACTACAGTCTCTCCATCTTTGGAAAGAACGATTTTTACTGTACCTTTACCCCAGGTATTTGTTCTGATCTCAAGTGCCGCTGCACCTAAAGTTTCATCCGGGATTGCACGGATCTGAAGATCATAAACATGAACTTCCGGTACTGTATAAAGATAAACATCTCTGTAAATTCCGGAGAAACGGAAGAAGTCCTGATCCTCACACCAGCTGCTTGCTGTCCATTTGAACACCTGTGCTGCAAGTTTGTTCTCACCTTCTTTTACATACTCGGTCAGTTCAAATTCTGATGGTGTAAAAGAATCTTCGCTGTATCCGACAAAGTGTCCGTTGAGCCATAATGCAATGCCGCTCTCTGCTCCCTGAAAAGAGATAAAGAGACGTTTTCCCTGCATCTCTTCCGGCACTTCAAAGTATTTCACATAGCTTGCAACCGGGTTAAAATGCTCCGGAATCTCTCCCGGATGGATGTCTTCGTGACCTTCCCACGGATACTGTACGTTGGCATACTGTGGTGCATCATATCCTTCCATCTGGATATGTGCCGGCACGCGGATATCGTCCCAGTCCTTGCAGCAATAGTCTTCTTTTTCGAATCCCGGAATCGCACTTCCATAGTTACGGGCATAGTGGAATTTCCAGATTCCGTTGAGGTCATAACGGAAGGAAGTTTCTTTTTCCTTCGCTTCCTCTCCATCTCTGTAATATGTGTGGTCAGAATGTGCATCCATTCTTCCATCTTTGAAATACTGTGGATTCTTTACTAAAGAATAATCAAAAGTTTTCATTCTTATCCTCCTGTTATTGGATTTTGCAAAAAAAGGATGCCGCATAATCTGTACGGGACATATTATGCAATATACCCACTGGACCACGCAGCATCCTTTTTTAGTTCATTGTTGTAATCTCTCCCGAATTACTCCATTGCTTCGCAATTTCCGTAATTCTGTAAATATTCGAAATCCGCTGATTTACTTAACCGCTCCGGTAATACCTTCTGCGAACTGTTTCTGCAGTACGAAGAATACGATCATAGTCGGAATGGAACAGAACAATACGCCGCACATCAGCATACCATAGTCTGTTACATAACCTGTGATCAGGTTGGCGATCAACATTGGCATTGTCATCGCCTTGTTATCAGTCATGATTACCTTCGGCCACAGGTAAGAGTTCCATGCATTCATAAAGGTAATAACTGCTGCAGCTGCATATGTAGATTTCATAGTAGGAATGAACATCTGGAAGAAGATTCTTACTTCGCTTAGTCCATCGATACGAGCTGCCTCGATAATATCTACAGGGAAGGATCTTGCGTTCTGACGGAACATCATGATCATAAACGGTGTAGAAATGATCGGAAGGATAAAACCAACTGCTGTATTCAGAAGTCCTGCTTTGGAGAACATCTTGAATAACGGAACCATGGTAGCAACCTGAGGAACCATCATTGCCAGAAGCAGAACGGAGAACAGTCTGTCTTTTGCCTTATCATGATAAACTTCGAAACCATATCCTGCGATAGAGCAGATCAGCAGACAGATCACGGTTGTGAGGATCGCATAAAAGAAAGAGTTTCCAAGTGCTCTCCACAGTGGCTGCTGAGCTGTCAGATTATGGAAGTTTTCCATAAAGTAGCTTCCCGGAATAATTCGTCCACGAGATACATCTGTTGATGTATTTGTTGCAGCTGAGATCATCCAGTATAACGGGAATACCGAAATAAATGACACGATGATCAGAAAAATATAGGTAGGAATCAATCTTCTCTGAATTGCTGATTTGTTTTTCTTAGTCACGTGTATCACCTACTTTCAAGTTGATAAATGCAAGTACGGCTACCATAATGAATATAAGGAATGACATTGCTGATGCATATCCAAAATTCGGTACGTTGATAAAACATGTATTGTAAACATAATGGGACATTGTGATCGTTGAGTTCGCCGGACCACCTTTTGTCAGGTTGACAGACTCATCAAACAGCTGCAGTGTACCATTGATAGACATAATAAATGTCATGATAATTGTCGGTTTCAGAAGCGGAACAGTAATCTTCCAGAAAGTCTTCCAGCCGTTGGCACCATCAATCTTTGCTGCCTCATATACAGAATATTCAATATTCTGAAGGCCGGCAAGATAGAATACCATGTTGTATCCTGTCCATCTCCAGATCAGGGCCAGGATGATAACAACCTTGGCACTGGCGGAATTTCCCAGGAAGTTATAGCCGGTAGATAAGATTCCAAGTTTGATCAGAATACTGTTGATCAGACCATCTGTAGCAAACATGGAACGGAAGATCAGTGAGTAGGAAACCAGAGATGTTGCACATGGAAGGAATACACATGTACGGAAAAATCCCTTGAATCTCAGGTCTTTATTGTTAAGAAGCTGTGCAAGTAAGATTGCAAGTACCAGCATGATCGGCACCTGAATGATCAGATACAGAAAGGTATTGGCGATTGACTGCTGGAATACCTTATCAGCCATAATACGTTTATAGTTACTGAAGATCGGTTCTGCGAACCGCATATTTGCTCCGGCACCTGTCTGTAAAGAAATGATAAATGCACGGATCATAGGATAAAAACTCATGATAGCGATCATCAGTGTTGCCGGTAACAGGAATATCCATCCGGCAGCTCTCTGTTTTGCTATCAATGTCATGCCTTTTTTCTTGGAATTCACAGGAACTCCCCCTTTCGAAGCTCAGTTTTGACGCACGACGGAGGACTGCAAGCAGTCCCCCGCCTTCATTAGCTGCAATTTGTGTTTACTTTTAGTCCTGATCAGATTACTCTGTCATCTTGAATGCAAGTGTATCCTGTGCTTCCTGAAGAGCATCCTCTACAGATGCACCATTTACGATATTAATAACTGCTGTGTTGACACATTCTCTTGATTCATAGTGGTACGGTGTTTTTGTGAACTCCGGAATATGAGAAGAGTATTCTACAATTGTTGAGAAGATTGGCTGTCCACCGAAGAATTCATTTGGCTCATTGTAAACTTCAGACTCACCAGCCGGCAGATAACAGGAGATTGCACCTGATGCCGGAAGGATTGCATCATAGAAGTCTGTGCTGGAACCAAAGGTACTTGCAAGGAAGTCTTCTGCGAGTTCTACGTTCTTGCAGTTGGATGTGATATACCAGGAAGATCCACCATTGTTTGCATAGTTTGTAGCGCTCTCTACATCGTCAACTTTCGGCATTGTTGTAATCTGCCACAGACCCTTCTGGTCTTCTGTAGACATCAGAGTAGCTGTGATCCAGTTACCATTTACGATACCAGCAGCCTCGCCGCCTGTAATTGTTGAGATATATTCATCCCAGTTGTTTACCAGTTTAACAACATCATTTTTAACAAGATCTACATAAAGATTGATGCATTTTTCTGCAATCTCATTTCCAACGATATAAGCCTCGCCATCTTCGTTTACGAAGTTAGCTCCACAGGACTGCATCATCATCATCAGAGTATCGCCGCCTGTAGCTTCGCTTGTAAGGAGGTATTTACCTGTTTTTTCATGAAGGTCTTTACCGATTTCCATGAACTTGGACCATGTGATGTCTGTCAGGTCATCCAGTGTGTATCCTGCTTCTTCAAGGACATCTGTACGATAGCATGCAATAACAGCACCGTTATCAAACGGAACACCGTAATGTGTGTCATCTACCATGGAATAGGACTGTTTCAGTTTTCCGAAATCATCCCAGTTAATATCCATATCTTTCAGATCTGTGAAAGCATCCGGATAGCTCTTCAGGTATTTCTGGAAGCTGTTGTCCTGCATAAGAACGATGTCCGGAAGTGTGCTGTAGTCACCTGCATTAGCTGCTGTTGTCAGTTTGGTCTGGCAGTCATCAGAAGATGTCTCAATAACATCTACTGCAAATCCATCATGATCTTTTGCATACTGCTCACCAGCCATCTGCATGGATTTGATGTTGAAGTTCTGGTCCCATGCCCATACGGTTAATGTGTTGTCATCGTCTGCTGCATAAACAGATGTAGCAGTTCCCGCGAAAGATGCTGCCATAATACCGGTCATCAGCACTGCAAGTAATTTTTTCTTCATATTACATTTCCTCCTTTTATTAAGCGTATTCTTTATTCTCCGAATTGCTTATGAATCGATTATAGCATCCGATTCAATAGGATAGTTTGCATAACCGTACACATAATGTGCATTTTCGACCATTTTGTATATTTCGCACTATTCATATGCTTCATTTTTGAGTTTTTTGTCTGTTTTTCGTATTTTCTCATTTTTTGTCGTACTTTTTCAATAAAAAAATCTTCTCTTTTTGCCAGATTGCACATATTCATGCGGCTCAAGAGAAGACTTTGTTTCTATTTCATAAATTTAGCATTCATTTTTTGTACATATTTTACATATTTTATGGGCTTTTATGCAAAATAGACTTTTTGCGGATGCTGCATCTTTATGGTATGCAGCATTTCCTCCGTCAGATCAAGAAGAAGCTTTATTTTATTCCCATCTTCGGTGACGATCATCGTGTAATACGGAACGTCATCATCATAAGATGTGTAATCATATTTTTTTATTTTTTCTGTTCCGCCGTTTTTCTTATATCTGGCAACACTTTCATGCCAGTGAGGTGCCGTCACCTCCATATTTCGAAGTTCCAGAACATGAGCTGTTTTGCGGTATTTTTTGCCATAGATCACATCGATCGTAAGCACATCATTCTCAAGCGTATACTCATAATCCTTCCTGCTGAAAACATCATAAACAAAATAAAGTCCCGCCAGAAGAAAACCTGCCAGCATGAAGGACTGCGAAATCGTGATTCCAAGCACCACGAAGAACACAGCAAAAATAACCATTACTTTTCGCAGAATTCCCGACATGCTCTTTTTCTTCCGGGATACCTGCTCCACTATCTTATAATTGTACATAATTCTCTCTCTTTCTGTCTTTTTCATGTATCGTAACTGTTCAGTCCTCACACAGTCGCGGAACACTTTACCATCCCTTTTCGGAATGAATATTGAAATTCAAAAGCTGCTGCTCATAATTCTCCGGCCGTTTCCTCCATTCAACCGGAGTAACTCCCATTAAATGCTTGAAATTTCGATTAAATGTCGAATTCGTCGTAAATCCACATTTATGTGCAATGTCCGCAACCGGTTCATCCGTTTTCTTCAGAAGCTCACAGGCTGTCTGGATCCGCACAGTATTAACATATTCCAGAGGACTTACCTTCATATAAGATGTAAAAACTCTTCGAAAATGTGTCTCACTGATATGACAGTACTTCGCCAGATCTTCTACTCGAATATCCTCCATATAATAATAGGAAACATAATCCAATGCCCGTGTGATCATATTTGTAACTTTTCCTGTTTCTTCTTCCACCCTGTCTTCTTCGGATTGTCTGTTCATTCTTGCAATTTCTGCCAGGAGCGCACCAAGTACTCCTTTCGCTTCCTCCAGGTAAAACTCCTCTCCGTTTCTCATAATATTTAGGATCTCAAGAACTTTGGCCGCAATAGACGGATACTCTTCCTCCTGAAAGAATAACGCCCTGGAATATATGCGCTGGATCATTTTTTCTGCTTTGACCGGACTGTCCAGGATTTTTTTCATAAATCCTTCCACATCTATAAACAGGTATTCCCATTTACTCACTGTTCCAACATCACTGTTTGTCGTGTGTGCATAGTTTGGTGGAATAACCGTAAATTCTCCTCCGTTAAAAAACACCTTATCTTCTCCCAGGATCATATGTCCCTGACCTCCATAACAATATCCTATTTCCAGATAATTATGAAAATGAAGATAATTCACACCTCTCCCATAGGTCTGAACCCATTTCTGTCCAAGAAGTGCCAGAATAGGACTTCCCTCTGACATCTGGTAATATCGAAACTCTATCTTCGGTTTTTTTCTTTTTTTTGCCATTTACTCACCCCGTTTCAGATGTTTACTCATTATTGTACTATAGAATCTCCAACAAAAAAAGATTACCTTTTACAAATTCGGTAATCTTTTTCTGTCGCTTATCCAGGATTATTATTTATTTTTGCTGACCAGCTCTCCGATCACATAACACAGTGCTGCAACAACCATACCATTGATAGATGCAATTCCCCATGTGACCACATTTGCCACGACTGCTCCAAGAACGACACCTGCAACTGCAAACCAGTTGACTGTTACGATCTTAAAGGTATTTGTATCGTAAGCTTTCTTGTTCATAAAATAAGAAACTACCAGAATAATACCAACCGGCGGCAGTGTACAGTTCAGGATGTTCAGCCATCCACAGAAGTTGTAGTACAGCCATACAGAAAGCAGTGTTCCGATGACACCGGAGATCAGAACCATCGGTTTCTTTCTCTTATTGAAAATATTTGCAAGACCAAGACCTGCTGTATACAAAGCATTGTCATTTGTTGTCCAGATATTCAGTCCCAGAACCAGGATCGCAAGATAGAACAGGTTCAGACGAATCATTACGTGAATTAAAACTCTATCCTCACACGACTAAAGTCGCGTGCTTCCAGACGCTTTAGGCGTCAGACTAAATATCGGCGGATACGCCTGTAAC
>NZ_JAJBNQ010000004.1:0-169996 GCF_020538025.1 Blautia sp. MSK17_66 | reverse complement strand
TACATCGAAAACCAGGGAGAGAAAAAGAATTGAACATAGCATATCGTTTCCGGATTTATCCAACAGAAGAACAGAAGATACTCCTTGGAAAAACGTTTGGCTGTTGTCGTTTTCTGTACAACCAGATGCTTAATGATGAGAAGAGAAGGAAATGCAATGAATCATATTAGAATTACGAAAAATAATATTCATCATGAAAAATGATAGGATTAATTTACGAGTAATTATATATGCGAGAAAGTGGAGGAAGACATGAGATGATAAATAAATTACACCTGGCAATGATTGAACTATATAGAGGAGATGCAAAGAGAATTCAACATTTCTGTAAAGTGCATAGTTATGCAAAGTTAATTGCCGAAACGGAGAATGTAGACAAGAAAAGTTTGTTTATTATTGAGGCTGCTGCCTTGACACATGATATTGGAATCCATTTCTGTGAAGAAAAATATGGAAATTGTAATGGCAGACTACAAGAGCAGGAAGGTCCTGCAATAGCAGAAAGACTACTCAAAAAATTAGGATTTGATCAGGAGGTATCTGACCGGGTTCAGTATTTGATCGCACATCATCACACATATAATGATATTGATGCAATGGATTATCAAATATTGGTAGAGGCAGATTTTCTGGTAAATATCATGGAGGATAGTCTGACGAAAGAAGCTGCGTTAAAAGCCTATCATAATATTTTCAAAACAGCGTGTGGAAAAACAATTTGCAGAGAAATGTTCGATATTTGACAGAATAAGTTAAAATACAGAGCAGAACCGGATGAATGAAGGTTCTGCTCTGTGTTTTTTCTGTTTATGAAAATACTTCCAGAATGACTGCCTGATAGCCTTCCAGCATAATTTCATTTCCTTCTGTCTTGAGCTGCGGCAGATTGTTCAGCACGATATGTTTGATCTTGGACGGAAGTGTCAGAGTCTGTGGCTGTGTTTTGTAGTTGCCGATCACGAGCAGTGTCTGATCTGCGGACTTTCGGTAGTATGCCATGACGCGGTCCTGATCTTCAAATACAGGAAGCAGATCACCATATACGACAGTTTCGGCATAAGCCGGATCCTTGCGCAGTGCAAGCAGGCGGCGGTAGTACTGATAAACGGAGTCTGGATCATCTTTCTGGCTTTCCAGGTTGATCTTTGTGTAATTGCGGTTTACCTTCAGCCATGGAGTGCCGGCCGTAAAGCCTGCGTTTGCAGAAGCATCCCACTGGAACGGAGTACGTGCATTGTCACGGCTGACACGGTTTACTGCCTTCAGGGCGGCGTCTGGTGTCAGACCGGCATCCAAGGCTACCTGGTACTCGTCGAGTGTTGAAATATCATCTACTTCGTCAATCGACTGGAATTCTACATTTTCCATACCGATTTCCTGTCCCTGATAGATAAACGGAAGACCACGGAGCATGATGTTCATTGTGGCAAGAAGCTTTTTGGCGGTGGAGGTACATTCGCCCTCCGGGATATAACGGGAAACACCGCGCGGTTCATCGTGGTTTTCGATAATATTAGAGAGCATACCGATGTTGCCGATCTTTTTCTGGCTGGCAAAGCAACAGCTACGGTAGTCATTCGGGGTGATCAGAGTCTGGTCGTACCAGCCCTTTTCGCTGCCGCCGAAGATGGTTTCGTTGAAATCAAACATCGTTGAGAAGTATCCGTTGTCACCGATGAAATCCGGAAGTTCCTCCGGTTTCTCATTGAAGACTTCGCCGGCAGTAAAGGCACCGTGCGGAAGGAAAGTGCGGTCACGCATTTCTCCCAGGAATTCGCCGACACCGACTGCATGATTGAGCATCTCGGCCGGGCTGCACATACCATCTGCACGGTCTGCCGGGTAATCCTGCCATGGAAGCGCCTTTTTGATGTTGATGATCGCATCGATACGGAAGCCGGCAAGTCCTTTATCGAGCCACCAGTTGATCATCTTGTAGATTTCATCGCGCAGTTTTGGATTTTCCCAGTTCAGATCCGGCTGTTTTTTGTGGAACATATGCAGGTAATATTTGTCCGGATGGCCCGGGAGCGGCTCCCAGACACTGCCGCCGAAGTAGGAACGCCAGTTGCACGGCAGTTTTCCATCAGGACAGTCTTCAATATAAAAATACTTTCCGTACTCGCCATCCGGATCTTCGCAGGCTTTTTTGAACCATTCGTGCTCATCAGAGCAGTGATTGACAACGAGATCCATCAGGATGTACATATCACGTTTTTTGGCCTCCGCGATCAGACGGTCCATATCGTCCATTGTGCCGAAGCGTGGGTCGATGTTGTAATAATCCGAAATATCATAGCCCTGATCTGCGAGCGGAGAGCAGTAGATCGGAGAGAGCCAGATAATGTCGATGCCGAGGTCTTTGAGGTAATCGAGTTTGCTGATAATGCCCGGAAGATCGCCGATGCCGTCTCCATTGGAATCGAAGAAGCTTTTTGGGTAGATCTGATAGGCTGTTTTTTTGTGCCACCATTTTTTTTGCATAGTAAAATTCCTTTCATTAGTTATAAAAATAGTTATAAAGAGTGTTTGTTATCGGGAAAAGTTTCCGTCATACTTTGCCTTCGGAACTGCAGCGGTGTAAACTGGGTCGCTTTTTTGAATTCCTTCATAAAATGTCCGAGATTATTGAACCCGCTTTCCAGACAGACCTCCGTGACGGGCAGTTCGGTCGTGCACAGCAGCGTTGCCGCATGCCGGATGCGAAAGTCATTGATATAGGAAATGGGTGTTTTGCCGAGGGCTTTTTTGAAAAAACGGCAGAAGTACTGCTCATTCATTCCGGCAAGTGCAGCCAGCTCTCCAAGAGAAAGCGGACGCGGGTAGTTTTGGCGGATATAACTGATCACGGTCTTGAGAAGCTCTACGCGAGGGTTATGTACCGGATCGTTCAGGGTAAGCAGATCATACTCGGCAAGAATTCCGAGAATACTCAAAAGTGCTGCCTTGATCCGCAGTTGTGAAACGGGACTTTCGATTGTAAACTGATCCAGACAGCTCCGGTTTTCGCGGGAAAAGATTGAGCGGATCCGGAAAAATTCCTGCTGTACTTCCGAAAAGGCCGGGTGATCAGATCCAAGAAAAGATGGAAAGGAAAGTTTATGTTCCGATAATGGAAGCAGAAACTGTTCCTGTGCCGGATCTGGAGCGGCGAATGTGAGCAGATCGGGAGAAAAGACGACAGCCTGTTCCTGATACTGTTCAGAATCGGAGGTAAGTGCATGCAGTTCTCCGCTGTTGATAAAACAAAAGCATGGGCTTTTGAGATGAGTCAGCGTCATATTGATATCAACCTGATAAGAGTCCTGCTCAAGATAGATGATCTCGACCGGTTCGTGCCAGTGATGTTTGACCGTAAATGGAAATCCGGGCGGATTGGTTTCAGGCACTGCCTGGTAAAATGCACATGGAAAACTGAAGCTTCCATGCTGCCTTGCTTCTTTTAAGGAAGAAGGAAACTGGCCTTTTTTTTCCTCTGCCATCGTTTTTTCTCCTGTATGGTTGCTGTCATTTGAGTCAGAAAAGTGCCTGTTAATAACGCTATTCTGACTTATAAAAGCACTTTTCAGCTGGTTTTAAGAAAAACTGCCGAAATTATTCCGCTTTGTTATCTTCTACTATAACTGTGACGGAAGAAAAAATCTACTGCTAATATGACAAAAAATTACGGTATTTTGACTTATTGATCAGACTGGAAAGACAGAGATCCAATCTGGACAAACTGTATATAAGAATGATAAGATGAATGTAAAAAAAGGTTCACGAAAATACCTCAGATAGAAGAAAGGAACGGCGGATAAAATGAATTATTTTGACTGTCATGCAGATACACTGACTGAAATTGTAAAACCAGGAGACTGCCTGGAGGAAAACTCCGGTGATCTGGATCTGAAAAGAGCAGGCGATTTTGTAGAAAATTACACGCAGATTTTTGCTGTCTGGAAAGATGCGAAGAAACTGGACAGAGAAGATCCTGACCAGGATTTCCTGAGATTGTATCATCGAGCTATGGCATATCTCGAAGATGAAAACCGTAAGATCACCTTGTGTCTGAATGGAGCAGAAATGGAGAAAGCGCACAGACAGGGAAAAGCAGCCGCATTTTTATCTATTGAAGATATGTCTGTCATGGGAAAATATATCGAAACAGTTTATGAGATGGGATTTCGATTTGCAATGCCTGCCTGGAATTACGAAAATAAATATGCATGTGGCGCAGCCTTTGATCAGAGAAAGGGGCTGACATCTAAGGGAAAAGAAACAATAAAAGCTTTGACAGATCAGGGAATCGTGATAGATATTTCGCATCTGTCGGATCAGGGAGTTGAAGATCTGTTTGAGATAACAGACAGACCGATCATGGCCTCTCATTCGGATGTAAGAGAAGTATGGAACATGCCTCGTAATATTCAGAAGAGTCATCTTGCGGAACTGATCCGCAGGAGGGGAATTATAGGAATGAATTTCTGTGCTGCGTTTGTAGGTGAGAAACCACAGATATCAGATCTTTTGAAACATATGGATGCTGTACTGGAAATGGGCGGGGAGGACTGCCTTGCCATTGGAGGTGATTTTGACGGCTGTAACGGACATTTTCCGGCGGGAATAAATGGAGTACAGTCTATTCCACTCTTAAGGGAGGAAGTTATGAAACATGGTTTTTCAGAAGAACTGACAGAGAAAATCTTTTACGGAAATGCACATCGTTTTGTGATGGAAAATCTATAAAATATGATGTTCTATGAATACAGGGGCTTTTGGTTTGAGACTTTAAACTTTTATGTGACAAAAGGAAGTGCCTGTGATATTATAACAATGATATAAGCGAAAATGACTTTTGCAGAAATGAAAGAACCAGGGGAACAGTTCGAATATATATCGGCTGTTCTTTTTTGGCGTTACGTTAAACAAATAAAAAAGGAACTGGATATGAGAAAAAATCGAAAGAATAACTCCCGTACCCGGGGAAAAAGAATTTGCATTACTGCATTTCTTCTGGCTGGCAGTCTTATGCTGGGAGGATGTGGAGGAAAGAAAGAGAAAACTGCGGACAGTGAACTGCCGGAGATTGTCATCGGAATGGATTATTTTGAACCTTACAGCTATCAGACGAGTGACGGCGAATACAAAGGTATCGATGTGGAACTTGCCCAGGAAGCATTTCAGAGGCTGGGTTATCAGCCGAAGTTTGAGAATATTGTCTGGGAAGACAAGGATGAACTTTTGGCAGACAGGACAATAGACTGTCTGTGGAGCAGTTATTCCATGAATGGAAGAGAAGATAAATATCAGTGGGCAGGTCCGTACCTGTACAGTCGTCAGATGGTGGCCGTAAGAGCCGAGAGTGAAATCAAGAAGGTTCAGGATCTGAAAGGGAAGAGAGTCGCAGTTCAGGCAACTACAAAGGCAGAGGATCTTTTTCTTCATAATATTGATTCAGATCTTCCACAGATGGAGCAGGTAAACTGTTTTTCTACAACGAATGAACTTTATGCCGCACTCAGGAAAAATTATGTGGATGCGATTGCAGGACATGAGGCGATGCTTAATAGTCTGGTACAGGACGGTGAGGGCGCTTATCGTATGCTGGAGGAAAGTATTTATACATCAGAACTTGGAATAGCCTTTAAAAAAGGAACTCATAAGGAATTAGCAGAAGAGCTTACAGAAACGCTCAAGGAGATGCAGGGTGAGGGTATTACAGAAAAAATAGTTATAAAATATGGACTGGATGCGGACAAGATTCTGCCGGGAGGAGAAAATAAATGAACAGACAGATGAGGACGCAGATGCCGCAGACACAGAAAAGAGGGAAAAACACAGGGAAGAAAAAGCAGTTTGACAGAAATGCCTGTTTACTGGTGACTGTACAGATTTTTGTCGGAATCCTGATTTTTCTGCTGCTGACTGCGAGTGATAATAAAAAGCTGAATAATACGCTGGATGAGACATTTGACTTTGCAAAAAACCGGATTGAAAGATATGAGATCTATAATACGAACGACCAGGTGAAGAGTCTGGTACGTCTTATGGATAAGATAACAGAATTGAGCCGGGTTCTGGCGCGGGAGGGAAATCTCAGTGCAGAAATGCTGGATGAATATGCCAGGGAACAGCGTCTGACAGGAATCCTTGTGCTAGATCAGAGCCTGAATGTAGAGGAACAGACGCAGGATGGAGACAGCATGCCGCTGTGGCAGAAACTGATCGAAAGTAATTATGTACGTGATATTATAGACCATCCGGAAAAGACTTATACGACCCGTCTGAGAAACGAAGGAAAGCTCTACGATTTTGCGGCGGTGGCAAGACAGGATGAGACAGGCATCCTGATTTCCTATATGCAGAAAGAGGAAGTAAATGAGCTTAACGGAGATTTGACGATGGCATCGCTATTTTCGGATTTTCCCTTTAAGATGAATGGAAGTATTGTGATCTGTGATGAGGATAAGATTGTCAGTACAAATAAACAGGATCTGGCCGCTCACTCGATAGAAGACTCAAAGTCCCTGTATGAAAATGAATTTAAGGCAGGTGTGAAGGGAATTGTCCGTCTTCATTCAAAGAACGGAAACTGGTATGGACGTCAGGAAAAGATCAAAGATTATGATGCATATATCTTTTTTCCGGAAGTTCAGGTGTACATCACACGAAATATTGTATGTGTAATCTATGTGCTGCTTGCACTGCTTCTTTTTTCTCTTTATCGAGTGAGCAGAAGCAGAACAGAAAAAAGAAGTATCCTTCAGGATCAGAAGAGACTTCGAGTGATCAATGCACTGGGTCATGCATATTCCTCTATTTCTCTTGTGAATTTAAAAACAGAGGAAATAGAAGTTGTAAAATCTTCAAACTATATGAAGCCGGATCAGAAGGGTGACAGGATTTCGAAAGCACATCAGGAAGAACTGATACAGCAGGTTATTGCAGAGCCATTTCAGAAGGCGTATCGGGAATTTGCCGATATGAGTACGGTGGCGAAGCGACTGAAAGAACGTATGACATTGAGTCTTACAGCACGGACAGTGGATGAAAGATGGATGACGATGATCATTGTGCCGCAGGAATATGATAAGGATAAGAACCTGTGTGCAGTCCTGGTTGCGAATCGTGATGTGACAGAAGAAAAAGAACGTGAGATGGAACAGGATAAGAATCTGAGAAATGCACTTGCGGCTGCGGAGCATGCGAACAAGGCGAAGACAGCCTTTCTGAATAATATGTCTCATGATATCCGCACGCCGATGAATGCGATCATTGGATTCACTGCACTTGCGACAGCACATATCGACAGCACGGAGCTTGTTCTGGATTATCTGAAAAAGATCCATACGTCCGGACAACATCTGTTAAGCCTGATCAATGATGTACTGGATATGAGTAGAATTGAGAGTGGTTCCGTCCGGATTGAATATACAACGGTACATCTGCCGGACATTCTGCACGATCTGAGAACAATCATTCAGGGATATGTGTATTCCAAGCAACAGGATCTTTATATTGATACACAGGATGTACTCCATGAAGATATCGTTACCGATAAGCTGCGTCTGACGCAGGTGCTTCTGAATATTATCAGTAATGCTGTGAAGTTTACACCGGTTGGTGGTATGGTTAATATTCGTGTCTCGGAGAAACCATGCAGAAGAGAAGGATATACAACGGTGATCTTCAGTGTGAAGGATAATGGAATCGGAATGTCACCGGAGTTTCGGGAGCAGGTGTTTGATTCATTTTCAAGAGAACATACAGTTACGGAGAATGGAATCGGAGGAACCGGTCTTGGGATGGCGATCACCAAAAATATCGTGGATATGATGGGCGGTACGATCCAGGTTGAAAGTGAAGTGGGAAAAGGAACAGAATTTACAGTCAGGCTTGAATGCGAAACAGCAGGAGTAACAGTGAAACGGGGAGCTATTCCGGAACTTAAGGGAGCACGGGCTCTTGTTGTGGACGATGATGCGGAAACCTGCATGAGTGTAAGCCGGATGCTGCGTGAGATTGAGATGACAGCAGACTGGACTACTTCAGGAAAAGAAGCGGTGCTTCGTGCCAAGGAAGCTTATGAACAGAATCAGGAATTTAAGGTTTATATCATTGACTGGCTGATGCCGGACATGAATGGAATTGAGACAGTCCGCAGGATCCGTATGGTGGTTGGACCTGAGAATCCAATTATCATCCTGACGGCGTATGACTGGTCAGATGTTGAACAGGAGGCAAAGGAAGCGGGTGTAACTGCATTTGTGTCGAAACCTCTGTTTCTTTCAGAACTGCGGGAAGTTCTGATGAATCCGGAGCAGAGAGCACTTCTTAAGAATGAGAATCAGAAGCTTCAAGCAGAAAGCCAGAGAAATTATGAAGGAAAGAAAGTTCTTCTTGTAGAGGACAATGAACTGAATCGTGAGATCGCGACGGCGATCATGCAGGAAATTGGTCTGAGTGTGGATATTGCAGAGGATGGTACGGATGCTGTAAACATCATGTCATCTGCAGAAGGCAGAAAATATGACCTGATCTTTATGGATATTCAGATGCCGAAGATGGATGGCTATACTGCAACCCGAGAGATACGTACGCTTACGGATCTGAAATGTGCAAATATACCGATCATCGCGATGACTGCGAATGCTTTTGAAGAAGACCGTAAAAAGGCGATCAAGGCAGGTATGAACGGTCATATTGCAAAACCGATCAATGCAGATGTGATCCTGGAAAATCTGGATCAGATTTTTGGCAGATAAAAAAGAAAAGGACATCCTGAGTCTAAGGATGTCCTTTTTACTAAAAGGGAGCGTATATATTATCTGTGAAACAGACGTCTGATAAATGCAAGAAGACTGAAATGTTCAGAGTGCATATAATCGTTTATAAAATTGTCACAATACATATACCGTTCCGTTGTAATCCATTCCGGAAGAGTATCCGGTGAATTTGTATAAGTTGCGAATCTCATAATCACGCCTCCTTTAATGAATCCTTATAAGTATTTCTTAAGTTACTTATATTGTAGCACAAAATTAAATAAAAACTATAGGGGATAATTCTAAAAATCAGGGGTTAAATATGTGCTTCCAGCACAATAAGATGATATAATAAGAGAAAAAGAGACAAAAAGGTAAATCAGATGGAAGACAGAGGTGAGGGGATATGAGTTTTACAATAGAAGATATGATACTGACGGCAGAAGAGAGATATGAAATGAAGTTTCTTGCAGGAAAAAATGGCTGGGCAAATTCAATCAGCTGGGTGCATCTTCTGGAAGATACCACGATCATACAGAACTTTTGGGGAAAGGAACTCGCAGTGACAACAGGGCTTGGCTTTCCACAAAAAGAAGACTGGATGAATCTTGCAAGACTGTTGAACAAATATCATGCCTCCGGACTGATCATTAATGTGGGACAGTATATTTATGAGGTACCAGAAGAACTGAAGGCATACTGTGACGAAAATGATCTTCCGCTTCTGACTGTGCCATGGGAAGTACATTTGTCAGATATGATAAAAGATTTCAGT
This sequence comes from Blautia sp. MSK17_66, assembly GCF_020538025.1. Lineage (NCBI taxonomy): Bacteria > Bacillati > Bacillota > Clostridia > Lachnospirales > Lachnospiraceae > Blautia > Blautia sp. MSK17_66. The sequence goes on along the minus strand of NZ_JAJBNQ010000004.1, from coordinate 160,474 downwards.
ATTCATGTGTTTTTGCAGGATCATACCGATGAGCAGATTGCCTCGGCTCTGATTGCGGCAATTGAGACACCCGAAAACCAGAAGGCATACAGAAAAGAACTGTTGCAGCATTTTGATGTGGATGGAAGTTTTCAGGTATTTTTGCTCACCTGCGAAGGACTGGATTCTATGGATACGGTAGAGAGAAGAAAGCTGTCTTATCGAATACAGGTATATCTTGAGGACATTTCGCACAATGCCAGTTTCTTTTATTATAATTCGGATTTTGTGCTGGTAGCCAATGCACTTTCGGAAGAGTATTTGTGTAATCTTGTAGAAAAAGCCTTAAAAAGAGGAAAAAGGCGTATGCCGAGATTGGAATTGTGTGTCGGGATCGGGAGCAGATGTATAGATATTTCACAGCTCTCTGTAAGTTATCAGAGGGCAAAAGCGGCAGCACAAATGGCTGTGACACACAAAAAACAGGTGGTAAAGTTTGATGACTGCGGATTGTTCCGCCTGCTTTACAGGGTAGAAGACAAGAAGATTCTGGAAGAAATAGAAAGAGAATGTCTTGAAGCACTGGAAGAATATGATCGCAGATACCACGCGGATTACGTGGAAACGCTAAAATCGTATCTGAAACATAATGGAAGTATCCAGGCAGTGGCTGCAGAATTGTATACTCATCGTAACACAGTGTTATACCGAATTGGCAATATCAGAAAAATTCTGGGAAATGAACTGAAGACACCGGAAGAGAGACTGCCCTATCAGATTGCTTTCTATATCCGAAGTATGCACGGCTCAAAGGAGTAAAATTTCGTGAAAAGAAAATTTTACCGTTTACACATCTTCTTATTTGGCTTAATATAGAAATATTAGGCTGAAGAGATTCAGCCTTTATCAAACTTTATTTGAAGAGGGGAAATTGAAATGAAAGAAAAAGGAAGCAGCTTTTCCGGCTCCATAGGATTTGTCCTGGCAGCAGCCGGAAGTGCCGTAGGCGTTGGGAATATCTGGAGATTCCCGTATCTCTGTGCAAAAGACGGAGGTGGTCTGTTTCTTCTGGTTTATCTGGTGCTGGTACTTACTTTTGGTTTTGTACTTCTGACAACAGATGTTGCAATCGGACGAAAAACAAAGAAAAATGCATTGAGAGCTTTTGAAGCACTTAATCCAAAGTGGAAATTTTTGGGACATTTGACATTTCTGGTTCCGGCACTGATCATGACATACTATTCTGTCATCGGTGGATGGATCGCAAAGTACTTTTTTATTTATGTTGTGTCTGATGGAAAGGAAGCGGCAGCAGATGGATATTTTACATCGTTTATCACATCGGATATTGCACCGATCGTATTTATGCTGATCTTTCTGGCACTGACCGCCTGGATCGTATTTCGTGGTGTGGAAAAGGGAATTGAAAAGTTTTCCAGAATTATCATGCCGGGGCTGATCCTTCTGATTCTGGTTATTGCTGTTTTTTCACTGACTCTGTCTCATACGGATGCAGATGGTACTGTTCGTACCGGTCTTCAGGGACTGGCTGTTTATATCAGACCGGATTTTAGCGGTCTGACAGTAAAGCGTTTCCTTGAGATTCTTCTGGATGCGATGAGCCAGCTGTTCTTTTCTTTAAGTGTATCGATGGGAATTATGATCACCTATGGTTCTTATGTAAAGAATGAAGTGAATTTGAATAAGGCGACAAATCAGATTGAAATTTTTGATACCGGAGTTGCATTTCTTGCAGGAATGATGATCATCCCGGCTGTCTTTGTGTTCCTTGGAAACGATGGAATGGCTTCCGGGCCAAGCCTGATCTTTATCTCTTTGCCAAAGGTATTTGAAGCCATGGGAATCTTCGGCCGTCCGGTGGCAATCCTGTTTTTCCTGATGATGGGATTTGCGGCACTGACCTCCTGTGTATCGGTTATGGAAACTCTGGTTGCAAACTGCATGGAGCTTTCTCATAAACCACGTAAAAAAATGTGCGGCGTGGTCGGAGTATATTCTCTTATTACGGCAGTGCTGATCTGCCTTGGGTATAATAAACTGTATTTCGAACTGAAACTTCCAAATGGTTCTGTCGGACAGCTCCTGGATGTTATGGATTATATCAGCAACAGTTTTTTGATGCCATTTATCTCACTTCTGACCAGTATCCTGATCGGCTGGGTGATCGGACCCGACTGGATCATAGGAGAGGTGGAGCGAAACGGGGAACATTTCAGGCGGGCCGGTTTATATCGATTTATGATTCGCTATGTAGTGCCGATCGTCATGTTGATTCTGTTCCTGGTATCTGCCGGATTTGCCGACTGGATATAATAATTGGATAAGTTTTCTGAGAAGATAATGACTCTTATCTGCTCAGATAAAAACAGCCGAATACTTCTGATTCTGTAAACATGATCAAAAGTATCCGGCTGTTTGTTATTTCGTAATATAGGTCTTTAACAGTTCAAAGGTGCAGCGAACTCCATTTACATGGGAACGTTCATAGTTGTGGGAAGCATAGACACCGGGTCCGATCAGGCCGTGACGGATATCGTAGCCGGCACGTAAAGAAGCCTCTACATCAGATCCATAATGTGGATAAATGTCAATGGCATAATCCAGCTTCTGCTCTCTGGCAATATTAGAAAGTGTGGTTACCAGGTCATAATTATAAGGGCCGCCGGAATCTTTGGCACAGATAGATACCATCCGTTCTGTACAGCCAAGATCGGCACCGACACAGCCCATATCTACAGAAAGCATTTCTTCGGTATCCTGAGGGATAAAACATCCGCCGTGTCCCACTTCCTCATAGACTGTAAACAACAAAGATACTTTACGGTTCAGTTCCCAGTCTTCGTCCTGGATAGCCCTGGCAAGTCCAAGAAGGATAGCAGCAGAGAGCTTGTCATCCAGAAAACGGCTTTTGATGTATCCACTTTTGGTAATAACTGTGCGGGGATCCATGGCGATGATGTCTCCGGTCTGAATGCCGAGGGCCAGAACATCTTCTTTGGAGGATACATTTTCATCCAGCAGAATTTCCATGTTCTCTTCCAGAGTTTCAACTTTTTGATCTGCAACATGGGCAGATGGTTCGGTGTTTAACACCACGCCGGTGTAAACTCTGCCGTCCCGGGTATGGATAGTGCAGTTTTCTCCGTCAGCGGTAGACCACTGATGACCACCGAGGGTTGTAGGACGAAGGCGTCCATTTTCCTTGATGGAACGAACCATAGCACCTAAAGTATCAACGTGAGCAGCCAGTACCAGAGGCGAGCCGCTTCCTCCCAGAGTGACAGATACATTTCCTTTATTGGAAAGTTCTGGAGTATATCCAAGGGAAGTCAGTTCTGCCAAAAGGTAATCGGCTGCTTTTTTGGTAAAGCCGGTCGGGCTTGGAATAGCAGTCAGTGCGTATAATTGTTCTGTGATAAAATCCATATAAGAACTCATGTGTCGGTTCCTCCTGATTTGTAATAAAAAGTACAGCCCCATCAGAGGGCTGTTGTCGGATAAAGCTTTTCTGCCGGAATAAAAATCTGTCATGCGGCCGAAAAGCTTCGCATATCATTGTAACTATCGGAATAAAAAAGTCAATCAGATTTTGCAGATTTTGGAAAAATCATAGTTTCACGGACATTTCACATTATAATGTCCGCGAACAAAATACAAGTGTGTGAAAAATAAAAACAAATTCCCTGATTTAGCTTGACACTAATGTGGTAAAGTAGGTATAATATTGTCATATTGTCGACAACTTACAATCGACAGAATAGATAAAAAAGAGAGAAGATAGAGAGGAAAGGTGTAAAATATGACAAAATACACAGTACGAAGAGTCTGTATGGCATTTGTTACATTGCTGCTTGTTGCCAGTATTACGTTCTTTCTGATGAATGCTATTCCGGGTAATCCCTGGTTATCAGAAAAGACACCATCTGAGGCAACTATCCAGGCACTGAATGCAAAATACGGACTGGACCAGCCTAAGTATATCCAGCTGGGTAAATATCTGAAGAATCTGGCACAGGGAGATTTTGGAACCTCCATTAAGATGCAGAAGAACCGTCCGGTTCTGAGCATCATCAAGGAAATGTTCCCTGTTTCTGCAAAAGTCGGCAGTATTGCTCTTTTATGGGCAGTGCTCGTAGGTGTTCCCCTTGGATGTCTTGCAGCCTTCAAGAGAGGAACCTGGGTGGACAGCTTTTTGCGAGTGCTGTGTACCATCGGTATTTCAATGCCGGGATTTGTTGTAGCTACACTGTTGCTGCATACGTTCTGTGGAGGTATTGAAGGTCTGAAAGTTTTTCCGGCACTGTTTGACGGAACAACGGCAAGTTACGTACTGCCGTGTGCAGCTCTTGGATTTTATCCTATGTGCTATCTTTCCAGACAGACCAGGACATCCATGCTGGATGCCATCAATCAGGAATATATCAAGACAGCCAGAGCAAAAGGTCTGAAAAACAATAAGATTATCTTCAAACATGCTCTGCGTAATGCGCTGATTCCGGTTATCACTTATCTCGGACCCCAGATCGCATTTACACTTTGCGGTGGTCTTGTAGTAGAAACTGTATTTTCAATTCCGGGACTGGGAAGATATTTTGTACAGGCTATCCAGAACCGTGACTATCCGCTGATCATGGGAACAACGATTTTCCTGGCAGCATTTATTATCGTGATGAACCTGATCGTAGACCTGTGCTACAAACTGGTGGATCCGCGAATTAATCTGGTAAAGGGAGGAAACTAAAAGGTTATGTCTGATAAGAAAAGATTTCATAAACCGGGTTCTCTTCAGCCAAATATTGAGGACATCCTCCAGTGGAATGACCTGCCGGCAGATGCTTTTGAACCGGCAACATCTGAAGAGAAAGAGAATTTTATTCAGGACCGCAGAAGTGTGTCCTATTGGAAAGATGCATGGAGACGTCTTCGCAAAAACACAGTAGCGATGGTGGCACTGGTTATTATTATCCTGCTGGCAATCTTCGCATTTGTAGGACCGGCTGTTGTTCCGTATACATACAAACAGCAGATCCGTGGCTCAGAAGCTTTACATCCATGGCACTACAGCCTGGAAGATCAGGAAAAGATCAATGCTTACATGGAAGAGCACAGTGGTGCCGGTAAGCTGTCCCCTGATGAAGCAGTAGAACAGGCACGTAAAGAAGCAGAAGCCAAGGGTACCACTTTAAGCCGTGTGGATGAAGCCAAGATCCGTGCCAAAGCAAACGTATCCCAGCAGGAAGCAAGTAACAATGAAGAAAAAGTCACAGAGGCAGATGCTGTCAAAGCACTGGGTATCAAGCACAGTATGTTTGGTTACTCCAATAAAGAACTTCAGAAAAAAGCTGAAGGTGAAAAAGTATTCCCGCATGTATTTGGTACTGACGATCAGGGACGTGATATCATGGTCCGTGTAATGGTCGGAGCCAGAGTATCTATTATCGTAGGTGTCTGTGCAGCACTTCTGGTACTGGTTATTGGTGCACTGTATGGTTCTATTTCCGGTTACTGTGGCGGCATGGTTGATACTGTGATGCAGCGTATCGTTGAGATCATTTACTCTATTCCGGAGATGCTGATCATCCTTCTGTTATCTGCAACTCTGAAACCGGCACTGGAACAGTTCCAGAATTCCGGGGATGGTATTTTACAGAGTCTGGTAACTCTGCTTGGACCAAATCTGATCTCAATGTTTATTGCTTTTGGTCTTCTGTACTGGGTAACTATGAGCCGTATCATCCGTGGACAGATCCTGCAGTTAAAACAGCAGGAATATGTAACAGCAGCCAGAGCACTTGGTGCCAAGGGTGGACGTATCATCACAAAGCATCTGCTTCCGAACTGTATCGGACAGATCGTTACGACTACTTTCCTGCAGATCCCTTCAGCAATCTTCCTGGAATCCTTCTTATCTTTCCTGGGTGTTGGTGTATCAGCTCCGCTTACCAGTCTTGGATCCATGTGTTCCGAAGCACTGAGCGGACTCACAACTTATCCATACCGACTGTTCATTCCGGCAGTGATCTTAAGTGTTATGATCCTGTCTCTGAACCTGTTTGGTGATGGCCTTCGTGATGCATTAGATCCTAAGCTGAAAAAATAAGAAAGGGAGAAACATAATGGAACAGAATAAAAAAACTGACAAGCTTTTGGAAGTCAGAGATCTCCAGGTTTCTTTCTTCACTCCGGCAGGAGAAGTAAAAGCAGTAAATGGAATCAGTTATGATTTGAATTATAATGAAGTAATGGGTGTTGTTGGTGAGTCCGGATCCGGAAAAAGTGTGGAAGCTTATTCCATCATCGGTCTCTTACAGAATCCAGGTAAAGTAATTGGCGGATCCATTACTTTTGAAGGCCAGGACGTACTGGCCAAGACTCCGGCAGAGATGGTCAACTTCCGAGGAAGTGAAGTGGCAATGATCTTCCAGAACCCGATGACCTGTCTGAACCCGGTATATACGATTGGGAACCAGCTGGTTGAGGCATTAAAAGCTCATGACAAGAACATCAGCAAAGAAGATGCTCAGAAACGTGCCATGGCAATGCTTGAGGAAGTAGGTATCAATAACGTTGAAAAACGTATGAAACAGTATCCGCATGAACTCTCAGGTGGTATGCGTCAGCGTGTTATGATCGCAATGGGTCTGATCTGTCATCCGAAGCTTCTGATCGCAGATGAGCCGACAACGGCACTTGATGTAACGATCCAGGCACAGATTCTTGAACTGATGAAAAAACTTCAGAAGACAAATCAGATGGGTATTATTTTCATCACACATAACCTCGGCGTTGTGGCAGAGATCTGTGACAAAGTATCTGTTATGTATGCAGGTAAGATGGTAGAGCAGGGACCAGTCGATGATATTTTCTATGCACCGGGCCATCCTTATACCAGAGGTCTTCTTCGCTCCATGCCGCGAGTAGACGCAGACAGCTATGAACGTCTGATCCCGATCGAGGGAACTCCGGTAGATATGCTGAATCCTCCGGAAGGATGTCCTTTTGCACCGCGTTGTGAAAGTGCCATGAAGATTTGTCTGCAGAAGATGCCGCCATATGTAGAACTGGGCGAAAACCACAGAGCTGCATGCTGGCTGTGTGTGCAGGATCAGATAAAGGCACAGAAAGCAGCAGACAAAAATACAGAAAAAACGGAGGCAGGCAGCCATGAGTGAGAAAAATGATACTCTTGTTCGGGTTGAACACCTGAAAAAATATTTCCCGGTCAAAGGCATTAAGGGACCTGGAGTACAGGCTGTAGAGGATATCTCCATTGAGATCAAGAGAGGAGAGACTCTTGGACTGGTAGGGGAATCCGGTTGTGGAAAAACAACCTTCGGCCGTACAGTATTACAGTTATATAATCCTACTTCCGGAAAGATCATTTATGACGGAGAAACAATTTTTGAGGGACAGGATCCCTGGAAACGAGATGAGAATGGAATCCTTCATCCGGTAAAAGTCCCGAAGGCAAAACAGGTGAACATGCTTCCTTACCGTCGTAAGATGCAGATCATTTTCCAGGATCCATCTGCAAGTCTTGACCCGCGTATGACGGTCGGAGAGATTATTGGCGAGGCACTTGATATTCACAAGTTATATGCCAGCAAGAAGGACAGAACAGACCGTATCAAGGAACTGCTTGGACATGTAGGTCTGAATACAGAGCATGCAAACCGTTATCCTCATGAATTCTCCGGTGGACAGCAGCAGCGTGTCGGTATCGCACGTGCACTTGCAGTAAATCCGGAATTTATCGTGTGTGACGAACCAATCTCCGCGCTGGATGTTTCTATCCAGTCTCAGGTTGTAAATATGCTGGAGGATATGCAGCATGAGATGGGACTTACCTATCTGTTTATTGCTCATGACCTTTCGGTTGTAAGACATATTTCTCATCGTATCGGTGTTATGTATCTGGGTACAATGGTTGAGCTTGCAGAAAGCTATGAGCTGAACCGCAATCCTCTGCATCCATACACCAAGACACTGCTTTCTGCTGTTCCGGTACCGGATCCTGAGGTAAGCAGAAGCAGACAGCGAATCGTACTGGAAGGAGATATTCCGTCTCCTATGAATCCGCCAAGCGGCTGTAGATTCCATACACGTTGTCCTTATGCTACTGAGAAATGTAAACAGGTCGTACCGACATTCAAGGAATATGACAAGGGTCACTGGGTGGCATGTCATCTGCTTGAAAAGTAAAGGTATTGCATGTTATTAATTCAAGATATACAGGACTCCCTGTTTATCAATAAAAAGAGAAAAGGAGAGAGGATATATGAAGAAGAGAGTCTTATCTATCCTGTTAGCTGCAACATTTACCGTATCTATGTTTGCTGGTGCAACAATGGTAAGTGCAGCTGAGAACGAAGCAACAGAGGAAACTGCAAGTACTGGTGATTTTAATATCACAGTAAACCTGGCTTCTGAGCCTCAGACAATGGATCCGACACTTAATACTACCAGTGATGGCAGTAACATGGCTAACCATCTGTTTGAAGGTCTGATGAAATGGGAAGACAGTGGTGTAGAAGTAAATGGCAGTGACGGTACTGCTAACAGTGCACAGCTGGCTCCAGGACAGGCAGAAAGCTACGAAAAAACAGAGAATGAAGACGGAACTGTAACTTATACCTTCAAACTTCGTGATGGAATCAAATGGTCTGACGGTAAAGATGTAACAGCAGGTGATTTTGAATATGCATGGAAACGTCTTGTAGATCCTGCAACAGCAGCTGATTACAGCTACATGCTGGATTGTGTTGTTAATGCCAACGAGATCATCGCCGGTGAAAAAGATGCATCTGAACTGGCTGTTAAAGCAGTTGATGACAAAACATTCGAAGTAACTCTCGTAAATGATCTGCCATATTTTGAAGAACTGTGTGCTTTTCCGGCTATGATGCCAGTACGTCAGGATGTTATCGAAGAAGCTGGAGATAACTGGACATTTGATGTTTCAACATACATCTCCAATGGAGCCTACAAAATGAAAGAGTGGACTCATAACTCTCAGATCGTGGTAGAAAAGAACGAAAACTACTATGATTATGAGAAACTTGGACCAGAAACAATCACATTCAAGCTGATGGATAACCAGAACGCTATGCTTTCCGGATTCAATTCCGGTGAGCTTGATTTCATCGAGGATGTTCCGCAGGCAGAGATCGCTAACCTGATCGCTTCCGGTGATATGAAGATCGTAGACTATATCGGAACATATTATGTATGTTTCCAGACTCAGAAAGCACCATTCGATGACCCGAGAGTTCGTAAAGCATTCTCTCTGGCAATCGATCGTACTTATATCGTAAATCAGGTTACACAGTCCGGACAGGTTGAAGCTGGCGGATTTGTACCGGCTGGTGTTTACGATGCTGAAGGAGCAACCGGAGATGACTTCCGTACAGTTGGTGGAGATTACTACAAACCTACAGATGCTGACTATGAAGCGAACTGTGAAGAGGCGAGAGCACTTCTTGCTGAGGCAGGATATGAAAACGGAGAAGGCTTCCCGGTTGTAGAATATCTCTATAACACAAGTGATGCTCACAAAGCTGTAGCAGAAGCTCTTCAGTACATGTGGGAAGAAGAACTTGGCGTAAAGGTTACTCTGAATAACCAGGAATGGGCAGCATTCCTTCAGACACGTAAGGATGGAGATTACTCTATCGCACGTAACGGCTGGATCGCTGACTACAATGACCCGATTTCCTTCCTTGATATGTGGATGACTGGCGGCGGAAACAACGACGCTCAGTATTCAAACGAAGAGTATGATTCTCTTATTAAAGAAGCAAAAACCACAACAGATGTCAAAGAACGTATGGAACTGCTTCATAAAGCTGAGGATAAGATCATCGGCGAAGACAACGCTTTAGCTCCGCTGTACTTCTATACTCAGAAATACATGCTTGCAGATGGTATCGAAGGAATGTATTATTGCCCACTTGGATATTTCTTCTTCGGATATACCCACCAGGCATAAGATTATTTTATAAAGATACGGCCCGGATATAGTGTCCGGGCTGTTTTTCTCGAAAAACTAAGGAGATTGTGATATGAAAGCCTATGAACGCTTTTTGAAATATGTAACTGTCTGGACTTCAAGTGATGAAGACAGTACAACGGTTCCAACTACCAAAAGACAGTTGGATCTGGGAAATCTTCTCGTTGAGGAGATGAATGAACTCGGTCTTTCCGATGTTAAAATTGATGAATATGGTTATGTTTATGGATATCTTCCGGCTACGGAAGGAATGGAAGAGGTACCGGCTCTTGCTCTGATCGCCCACATGGATACTGCTCCGGATTATAGTGGATGTGGCGTAAAACCACAGATCATCCCGGATTATAACGGAGAAGATGTAGCACTGGGAACTTCCGGGAAAGTGCTTTCTGTCAGAGATTTTCCAAGATTAAAAACATATAAAGGAAGAACACTGATCACAACAGATGGAACTACACTTCTGGGTGCAGATGACAAAGCAGGAATTGCAGAAATTCTTACAGCTGCAGAAGAGCTGATGAGAGACAAGATCCCTCATGGAAAAATCTGCATCGCCTTCACACCGGATGAAGAGGTAGGCGGAGGGGCAGACTATCTGAAGATTCCTGAATTCGGGGCAGTTTACGGTTATACGCTGGATGGAAGCCATGAAGGAGAGATCCAGTTTGAAAACTTCAATGCAGCCAGCGCAGAAGTGGTAGTACATGGCGTAAATGTTCATCCGGGAAGCGCCAAGGATATTATGAAAAATGCCCAGACCATTGCCATGGAGTTCCATGGAATGCTGCCAAAAGATGCATGTCCGGAAAAAACAGAGGGATATGAGGGATTTTATCATCTGACAGATTTTAATGGAAATGTAGAACAGGCAGTGATGAAATACATTATCCGTGATTTTGATTCAACATTATTCGAGGAAAAACAGGAGAAAATGCGTCAGGCAGCAGCCCAGATCAATACCATTTACGGAGAGGGGACAGCAGAGGTAAAACTTGAAGAATCTTACCGTAATATGAGAGAAAAGATCGAACCATGTATGCAGCTGATTGACTATGCGAAAGAAGCCTGCAAAGAGGCAGGGGTAGAGCCGGATATCGCTCCGATCCGTGGCGGTACAGATGGTGCCCGTCTAAGCTTCAGAGGACTGCCGTGTCCGAATCTCGGTACCGGCGGAGATGGCTTCCATGGTCCGTTTGAACATATTACGGTGGAAGGAATGGATCAGTCCGTAGAAATCATCAAAAACATTATCAAAAAAATGTGATGCTTTTGTGATAACACTTTACAGTGAAAAAGAATTTAGATATAATATTTTATGGTAAAGTGATAAAGTAACAGATAACTGAAGATGCACTGTCAGTCCATGCAGGTGCATCACAGCTATAATATAGCAGGGAGACATATGAGCGAATTATTGTACAAAACATTAAGAGAGAGTGTAGTGAATGCTATCCGGGCCAAGATCATGAATCATCAGATCCGTCCGGGTGAGCGGATTGTGGAACTGGAACTGGCACAGGAATTTCATACAAGCAGAGGTCCGATCCGTGAAGCACTGCGTCAGCTGGAGATTGAGGGGATTGTAGAATATACCAGAAATGTGGGATGCTCCGTGCGTAATTTTTCCGTTAAGGATTCTTATGAAGTGTATCTTCTTCGTACCAATTATGAAATAGTCAGCATACGTCTGCTGAATGGAAAGGTGCCTGAAGATACGATCAGGAATATGGAAAACATTCTGGAACATATGAAAAGTATTCCTGTAAATGAATTTGACCGTGTGTTTGAATATGACAACCAGTTTCATGAACAACTGGTATTGATGTCAAAACTTCCGCGGCTTGAGAAGGCATGGAAAGAACTGTATTACAGCAATCTGCTGGCAGGATACAATTTACTGGCAGAAAAAGAAAAAATACTGGAACGACAGTATGATAATCATATTGCCATCCTGGAGGCATGCAAAGAGGGAGACTGTAACAAGATCTGCCAGGAAGTCAAAAAGCATTACTGGACAACCATTTTCCGTATGCTGCAGGATCAGAAACTTGAAGAATCTGATCTGAAGAAGAGTTGGATGATGGCAATATAAACTGAAGCTGTGGAATTTGAGAAGGAGATACAGTGTATGGAACATACAATAAATCCTGTGTATGATGAGAACTCCAGAATACTGATCCTTGGAAGTTTTCCGTCGGTAAAGTCCAGGGAGCAGAAATTTTTTTACGGGCATAAGCAGAATAGGTTCTGGAAAGTGGTTTCAGGGATTCTTGGCTGTAAAGTGCCTCAGACAATTGAGGAGAAAAAGGAGATGCTTCTGAAACATCACATCGCAGTGTGGGATGTAATACAGAGCTGTGAGATTGAAGGCTCTTCAGATGCAAGTATCCGGGACGTAATACCAAATGATCTGTCGGAGATTCTGAGAACAGCAGATATTCAGGCAATTTATACAAATGGCGGCAAGGCATATGAACTGTATCAGAAGTATATTTATCCTGTAAACGGGATCGAAGCACATAAGCTTCCATCGACCAGCCCGGCCAATGCAGGTTATTCTCTGGAGAGGCTGAAAGAGGCCTGGAAACAGATTGGTGAATATATTCACTGAAGCCGATTTCACAGATAAAAATTAGGCAGAATTGTATTCCAAAATAATCAAAAAATGGGTTTACGAAAGCATAAAATGAGTATATAATATGCAAACGATGAAAAAAACGGGAGTGTATAAAAATGAAATCAGCACAAAATGATATGACTGCCGGAAACCCAATGAAGATTATCTGTGGTTTTACGCTGCCGATTTTTATAGGGAATGTATTTCAGCAGTTTTACAACATGGCAGATGCCGTGATCGTTGGTAAATTTGTAGGAAACAAAGCACTCGCTGCGGTAGGAAGCACGGGTACGATCATGTTTCTGATCTATGGTTTTGTTGTGGGAATGACGGCAGGATTCACGGTGCTTACAGCACAGAAATTCGGAGCTGGTGATATGAAGGGGATGCGTAAGACTGTGGCAGGAGCAGGAATTCTTTCGCTTCTGGTCGGAGCACTTCTGACAGTACTTTTTATGGCATTTATGAAGCCTCTTCTGATCCTTATGAATACACCAGAGGATATTTTTGCGGATGCATATGCATATATCATGATCGTCAGCGGTGGTATCCTGGCACAGATGCTTTATAATCTTTTGTCCAGCATCTTAAGAGCGCTGGGAAACAGTAAACTGCCGCTTCTGTTTCTTGTGATCAGTGCTCTTTTGAACATTGTTCTGGATCTGGTATTCATTGTCGGATTTGGAATGGGAGCAAAGGGAGCTGCGGTTGCAACTGTGATCGCACAGGGAGTTTCCGGAATTCTCTGTTTGTTTTATATTATTGCGAAGATTCCGATCCTTCATCTGAAGCGTGAAGATCTCGATGTGGGAAGTACCATTTACCAGAATCAGCTGCGTATAGGTCTGCCGATGGCACTTCAGTATTCGATCACAGCAATTGGAACCATGATGGTACAGTCTTCCCTGAATATTCTTGGTTCTACTCTGGTTGCCGCTTATACGGCAGCTGGTAAGATCGAGCAGGTTGTAACACAGGCATATGTGGCGATGGGAACAACAATGGCAACCTACGCTGCCCAGAACATGGGAGCAGGTTCTGTGAAGCGTATTCGTGAAGGATTTAAGGCGTGTACGATCATTGGCGTGATATATTCCTTTGTGGCAGCTGCTTTTATCATGACAGTTGGTAAATATATGACTTATCTCTTTGTTTCAGAGGATGTAGAGATCATCATGAGTTCGGTTGATATCTATCTGAAATGCATCGGAATTTTCTTTATTCCGCTTGCAGTAGTCAATATTTACAGAAATGGTATTCAGGGACTTGGATATGGACTTCTTCCGATGATGGCGGGTGTCGCAGAATTGATCGGACGAGGCGTTGTCGCGGTGATCGCCGGGGCAAAGAGAAGCTATACGGGTGTCTGTATGGCAGGTCCGGCAGCCTGGGTACTTGCGGGAGGTCTTCTGATCGCCATGTACTATTTTATTATGAACGTAAACATGAAAAAGATGTTCGGAACAAAAGGAAAATAAAAAACCAGGACAGTCTGTTAATGGCTGTCCTGGTTTTTTATTTTCCTTTTTTTTCGATTCTGTGCAGATAAAAATGCGAATCGTCAACTTTTTGCAGGCGGTAGTGATCCTTCATAGAACGATTCATTTCTTTTTCCAGGGCATAAAGCTCCTGCGTGGAAAAATGATCGGCATAAAAAAGAAACTTATATTCCAGTTCATTTTTCTCGGAGCTTACAAAGCGGATTTTTGTGTGAAGTCCGCAGGAAAGTACTTTGAGGTAAGCCTTTCCAATAGCATCTGCAGCTTTTTTACTGCGGCTGTCAGAGCCGTCCCCGGTGTCTGCAGATGCACGATGCAGGTGAAGAAAAATACTGTGTCCGAACATGAGAAGTGCCGGAAGAAGAAACACAGGAAGAAAAACAGCCGGAAGAATTTTTCCGGTTCCCGAAAATAACAGCAGAAAGAATAAAATAAGGTACAAAACTCCGGAGAGCAGATTCGGGAAAAAAAATTGCCATCCGAAGATTCCCAGAAGAGATGCAGTGATCATAAGAAAAATATCGGAATAGTTTAAAAAAGTAGGTTTCGGGTATTCAAAAATCAACATGGAAATACCGGCAGAAATACCTGCGAGCAGAAAAAGAAGCAGGAACACACAGGATAATTTCCGGAAAAAATCTGTTTGAACAGTTGGGTTGCAGTAATCCCACAGTTCAACCTCCAGTTTGTCAGCCAGTTCTCTGGCAGCCTTCGTAAAGGTATGATTTGTCATGACAGCAGCACGGTTACAGTCATAAAAACGAGCACCGCTGTAAGCCTCCTGGACGGCCTTGTTGCCAACGGGAGCAGAATAATATTTGCATTGGATGCCATATTTCAGACCGGATTTATACGCGATAATATCAATTCCCTGGTCACCGCTTGGCGGAGTGACCGTTATCTTGTGATAGCCTTTGGTCTTAAGAAAGGCAGCACAGCGTTTTTCAAATTCAAATCCATCCTGATAGTTCATTAGAAAATCCTCTTTGGAAGTATTCTGCGTACAGAGCAGTCACGACTATTTTATAAAAAAGCTCCGGTAAAGTCCAGATATTTTGTAAAAAGGATAATGTAGTAATAAAAACCATGTAAACTAGAAAAAGATTCAACAATACATTGACATAGCGAGATAGAAAGAGTATACTATCAAATAGTTTGATAATCAAAGTAATTGATGGACCGGAGGAAGGATACAATGGAAAATAAAAGCAGATTAAAAGCACTTCATATTGGAGAAAAAACAGCACAGATTCCAATCATTCAGGGTGGCATGGGCGTCGGAATCAGCAGAAGCAGTCTTGCCGGGGCGGTAGCACGGGAAGGTGGTATCGGCATAATCTCAACAGCGCAGATCGGCTATGATGAAGAGGGATTTGCCAATGATCAGGCAGGATGCAACCGGGCGGCAATTGCAAAGCACATCAGACGTGCAAAAGAGATTGCAGGCGGCAGAGGTCTTGTCGGTGTCAATATCATGGTGGCCTTGAAGCATTATGAAGAACATGTCAGGGAGTCGGTGAAAGCCGGAGCAGATGTGATCATCAGCGGAGCGGGACTTCCGATGGAGCTTCCAAAGATGGTCAGTGAGGAGTCCGGGACAAAGATTGCACCGATTGTCTCTTCCAGACGTGCGACGAATCTGATCCTTAAGATGTGGGCACACAGATATGGAAGGACCGCAGATTTTATTGTTATTGAAGGACCGCAGGCAGGAGGTCATCTGGGATTTTCCAGAGAACAGCTGTCCAGGCTGGATACACTGGATTTTGATGAAGAAATTCGACAGATCATCGAATGTAAAAAAGAATATGAAGAAAAATTTTCCAGAAAGATCCCGGTGATCGTTGCAGGGGGGATTTTTGACAGAGCAGATATCGATCATGCACTGGAACTTGGCGCGGATGGTGTACAGATCGCAAGCAGATTTGTGGCGACCAAAGAGTGTGATGCCTCGGACGCTTACAAGAAAGCATATCTTGATGCAGAGGAAGCAGATATTCAGATCGTACAGAGTCCGGTAGGAATGCCGGGAAGGGCACTTAGAAATACCTTTATCCGTAATCTGGAGACAGCGAGGGAACCTGTCCGTAAATGTTACAACTGTCTGGAAAAATGTGACCCGAAAAATGTTCCGTATTGTATTACCAAAGCACTGATCGAAGCAGTAAAAGGAAATCTTGATCAGGGTCTGATCTTCTGTGGTTCAAACGTTGGAAGAATCCATGAGATGACGACAGTTCATGAACTGATGAAGGAACTGGCATACTAAGAAATAGCAGAAAACAGGCGGTACTGATTTCATGACAGTCAGATGACTGAAAATGAAAAGCAGGTACCGCCTGTTAAAGTTTGCGTATACTTATCGTTCCATCATACTGATGGACTCAATTCCGACGCTTCCGCCGCGAACGACTTCGATGTATTTGAATTCTTCCTTGATCAGTTTGACAACGGCATCATTCTTGGTTGCAGTCTGAACAAACTCAAGAAGCAGGCTGTCTTTGCCATAATCAATGACTCTGGCCTTGAAGGTTTCGGCAATCTGAAACAGTTCTACCTTATCTGCAGCAGAGCATTTCTTGACTTTGATATAAAGAATTTCCTTCATACGGACAAAGATATCTGTGAAGTCAATGACCTTAATCACTTCGACCATGCGGTTTAACTGCTTTTTGATCTGTTCAAAGGTTTCGTCATCACTGACAGTTGCTATCGTCATGCGGGAGATTGTAGGATCCTCTGTAGTTCCAACAGTGAGACTGTCCAGGTTATAGGATTTTCCGGAAAAGAGACCGGAAATTTTGGAGAGTACACCTACCTGGTTCTCTACATAGAGAGAGATCCATCTTGTTTTCATTCCTTTATCCATTCTTGTTTCCTCCTAACAATCCATGATCATATCTGCGAGTGTTCCGCCTGGTTTGATCATAGGATAGACCATTTCTTCCGGATCAATGATAAACTCAATGATCGTAGGTCTTTTGGTGTTTTTCTTTGCCTCCTCAAAGGCTTCGGCGATCTCTTCGCGATTAGTAACCCGGATGCCTTTGGCTCCGTAGCTTTCTGCAAGTTTAACGAAGTCTGGTGTGTATTCCGGATATTCCTCACCGTCTGTGCGGCGGGAGAGAGCACCGGCTCTTAAGTTGGTCATGGAGTAACGTTTTCCGTAGAATAATTTCTGCCACTGACGAACCATGCCGAGGTAAGTGTTGTTGAAGATGCAGCAGATGACCGGCAGTTCTTCCAGAACAGCAGTTGCAAGCTCCTGGATATTCATCTGGACTCCGCCGTCACCGGAGATAGAGATGACAGGAGTATCAGGATTTCCAATCTGTGCACCGATTGCACCCGGAAGACCATATCCCATAGTTCCAAGTCCACCGGACATGATAAGCTGGCGGTTCTCGGTGATGTCAACAAACTGGGAGGTCAGCATCTGATGCTGTCCGACGTCTGTGACGATGATCGCTTTGTCGAACTGTTTGTTGATCGCGTCAAAAATATCAAGAGGTCCCATGAGAGGACGATTTCTCATGGTAAGTGGATGCTCATTCTTCCATGCTTCGATTTCGGTGAGCCATTTATGGGTTCCGCAGTCGGTAACGTACTCGGCCATTTTTGTGATGGCTTCTTTGGCGTCAGCAACGATCGGAACGTCCACATGGATATTTCTGGAAATAGAAGCAGTATCAATGTCAATATGGATGATCTGTGCATTTGGCGCAAATTCATGAAGCTTGCCTGTGATACGGTCGTTGAAACGGGTTCCGATAGAAAACAGGAGATCGCAGCTGCTGACAGCCATGTTCGCTGCATAGGAACCATGCATTCCAAGATTTCCGATGAACAGAGGATGTTTTGTGGAAATGGCTCCGCGCCCCATGACAGTTGTAACAACCGGAACCTGCGTCTTCTCGACTACGGAGGTGAAAATTTCGTTTGCATGGGCGATATTGACACCGCCGCCTGCCAGAAACAGTGGCTTCTTGGCCTTCTGGAGCATTTTGAGAGCCTTTTTGAGCTGTCCCATGTGAACACTGGTATTTGGTTTATAACCGCGGATATTTACGCTCTTAGGATATTCGGCACTTCCAAGCTCTGCCATAACATCCTTTGGAAGGTCGATGAGAACAGGTCCCGGACGGCCGGTTCTTGCAATATAAAAAGCTTCCTTGATAATACGGCCGAGATCTTCACGGTTACGGACAGTGACACCGTATTTTGTGATACTGCGGGTAATCCCAACGATGTCAACCTCCTGGAATGCATCGTTTCCGATCAGGTGTCTGGCAACCTGACCTGTGAAACATACAAGAGGAACACTGTCATAGTTGGCAGTAGCAAGTCCGGTGACAAGGTTGGTAGCACCAGGGCCGCTTGTTACAAGACATACACCGACCTTGCCTGTGGTTCTTGCATAGGCATCTGCCTCATGGACAAGGGCCTGCTCATGACGGGGAAGGATGATGTCAATCCCACTCTGTCTGTATAATTCATCACTGATATCAATGGTGCATGCACCGGGATATCCAAATAAAGTATCAACACCTTCTTCTTTTAAAGCTTTTACCAAAAGCTTGTTTCCTGAAATCTGTCGCAAATATAAGTCCTCCTTCTGATAAATAAATTTTGGTACCATATTGCATCTGGCTGCATTTTCGCGGAGCACCTTTTACTTTACTGGAACATTACGGAGTAATTTTTCGTAAAGTAAAAAAAGTCCCAAGCATATAAATATGCTCAGGACGGATGATTCCGTGGTACCACCTGACTTCAGAGACTGTACTCTGCACTCTGTCAGTACATAAATTGTTACTGTTCACTTCATTCACAGTAGCTTGGTCGAAATGCATTCCAATGAACAGTTACCATAAATTCTATACTGCTTTCCTGTAACGTGGAAACTACGTTGAAGCCTACTGTATGATCCGGCTTGGAGGTTCTCTGACCAGCACAAGATCATGGTTCGGTTCACTGCTCAGGGACTACTTCCATAAGTTCGTCATGAAGGTTCGCACCGGCCACCTTCTCTCTGTGCATCCGAAAATTATGTACTATTTCCCGTCACTGCATTTAAAATTATTTGGAAACTGGTAACTATTCTGAGAAATTATCGAACAGCTACGAAATTTGTAATAATTATACGGGAATTCTCTGTGTTTGTCAACGGAATAGCTTGGATTTTGTGCCCTTTTTTGGTAGAATAGTAGTACTGTTCACAGATGATCTAAAAGTAAGAAAGAAGATAATTTATGAGTGAGATAAAGGAACTACAGAAAAACTGCTGTCTGTGTCCGAGAAACTGCGGTATAGACCGGCTGGCCGGACAGAAGGGGTTCTGTGGAGTAACAGCAGAGATCATGGTGGCGCGTGCTGCCCTTCATATGTGGGAAGAACCGTGTATTTCAGGAAAGGAAGGTTCCGGTGCGGTGTTTTTCTCAGGCTGTTCACTGGGATGTGTATTCTGCCAGAACAGGGCAATCTCAAGAGGACAGAGCGGCAAAATGATCACAGTGGAACGTCTGGCGGAAATTTTTCTGGATCTGCAGAGGCAGAAGGCGAATAATATTAATCTTGTGACGGCAGGACATTTCCTTGTGCAGGTGAGAGAGGCACTGATCCTGGCAAAGAAGCAGGGACTTACGATTCCTGTAGTATATAACAGCAGCGGATATGAGAAAGCAGAAATGCTTCAGCTTCTTGACGGACTTGTGGATATTTATCTTCCGGATTTTAAATACATGGAGTCGGATCTTGCCGGTAAATATTCGCATGCAAAGGATTATCCGGAAATTGCCAGAGAAGCACTGGCAGAAATGGTCCGGCAGGCAGGAACGCCGGAATTTGATGATCGTGGAATGATGAAAAAGGGTGTGATCGTGCGGCATCTGCTGCTGCCGGGACATGTGAGAAATTCCAGAAAAGTGCTGGAATACCTGTATGAAACATACAAAGATCAGATATATATCAGTCTGATGAATCAGTATAAACCGATGCCGGCAGTGATGGAGGATCCACAGTTATCAAGGAAAGTTACGGACAGAGAATACGATCGTTTGCTCGATCATGCCATCTCTCTTGGAGTAACAAATTGTTTTATCCAGGAAGGCGAGACAGCGAAGGAGAGTTTTATACCAGAATTTGATGGAGAGGGGATAGAATAAAATGAGAACAGAAAAAAACAATAAGAGAATTTTTAAGGAAAAATCTACAGGCAAACCGTGGACAGGTAAGTCAGAAACAAAGAAGTATGCGGACAAAAAGAAACCAGAGTTTAAGAAAAATGTAACAAAAAAGACAGACCAGAAAAAGCCTGAGGGCAAGAAAAACGAGGGAAAGAAAGAGGAACGGAAGAGAAAATCACTTTGTCCGGTGCATGGCAGATGTGGAGGTTGTCAGCTTCTGGATATTCCATATAAGGATCAGTTAAAACAGAAACAGACACAGGTGACAAAGCTTCTGAAGCCATACTGTCCTGTAGAGAAGATTGTCGGGATGGAAGATCCGTTTCATTACAGAAACAAAGTACATGCGGTTTTTGGACACAAAAAAGATGGTACGGTAATCTCCGGCATTTATCAGGAGGGAACACATTTCATTGTTCCGGTGGATGAATGTCTGATCGAGGATCAGAGAGCAGATGCGATCATCAGGGATATCCGCGGGCTTCTGAAATCCTTCAAGATCAAGACCTATAATGAAGATACAGGATATGGTCTGTTCCGTCATGTGCTGATCCGTACCGGATACCACAGTGGGCAGATCATGGTAGTACTTGTCCTTGGTTCACCGATCCTGCCGTCCAAGAATAATTTTGTCAAAGCACTGCGTAAGCTTCATCCGGAAATCACAACGATCGTGTTGAATGTAAACGGACAGAAAACAAGCATGATCCTGGGAGAGAAGGAGACAGTTCTTTATGGTAAGGGCTATATCGAGGACGAGCTTTGCGGAAAAACCTTCCGTATTTCTTCCAAATCCTTCTATCAGGTGAATCCGGTTCAGACAGAGAAACTGTATGGGAAGGCAATCGAACTGGCAGGGCTTACAGGCAAAGAGCGTGTGATCGATGCATATTGCGGAATCGGAACGATTGGACTGATCGCCAGCGACAAGGCAAAGGAAGTCATCAGCGTGGAACTGAATCCGGATGCTGTGCGGGATGCAATTGTAAATGCAAAACGAAATGGGATCAAAAATGTTCGTTTTTATCACAATGATGCAGGCGTATTCATGCGGCAGATGGCAGAAGCGGGAGAACATGCCGATGTTGTATTTATGGATCCGCCTCGAAGCGGAAGCGATGAGAAATTCCTTTCATCTGTGCTTACCTTGAAGCCGGAGAAGATTGTGTATGTCTCCTGCGAACCGACAACACTGGCACGGGATCTGAAATATCTCACAAAGCACGGATACAAAGCGGTACGTGCAGTGCCGTTTGATATGTTTCCGGCGACAGAGCATGTGGAGACCTGTGTGCTTGCTGTCAGGGAAAGATAAATAAGGGCTGAAAAGTGGCGTATTTCCGGGCTTTTTGCGAGGTTAGCATCATCAGAGAAGCCTTGCGGAAAGCTCGGTTTTCTTGCTTTATAGGACACTGCTCCTACGGAGCACTCTTGTGGTAGAGCACTTGAATAAGTAATACAGAAGCTGTTTGGAAAAATATTGTGAAAAATAGCGGGGAGGTTATTGATAATTAATGAATGTAAAATTAAAATCTGGAAGCAAGCAACTGTAGCCTAGAGGAGGGGAGAAAGATGAAGAAGTGCAAACTAGTACAGAATATAATGATTTTTAAATTTTGTTACATTATATTTTGCACAATTATATGTTTTATTGTTTTATCCGTTCCTGCATCTGCCAAAGAAAACTCTGACAATGTTATCCGGGTAGGATCTTTTGAGGAAACTTATAATGTAGTCAATGAAAAGGGAGAAAGAAGCGGCTATGGTTATGAGTATCTTCAAGATATAGCAGGTTATGCAGGATGGACATATAAATACATAACAAGTGATTGGAAAAACTGCTTTACACAGTTGGAAAATGGAGAGATTGATATTCTTGGTGACATTTCCTATACAGACGAACGTGCTGAAAATATGCTTTTTTCCGATATGCCTATGGGGGAAGAGAAATACTACATCTATACGGATGCATCCAATATGGATCTTACAGCAGGAAATTTGGATTCTTTTGAGGGAAAAAATATTGGTGTGTCTAAAGATAATATAGTGGAGGATGTGCTTAATGAATGGGAATCAAAATATGGTCTGCATACGAAGCATATCAATGTTTCTACAACCACAGAAATTATGGACAAACTGTCGAAACATGAAATTGACTGCTTCGTTTCGGTAGAAGAATCCCGTTGGGAAGAATCGGATATTTCACCGCTTACAAGTATTGGAGAGACAGAAATCTATTTCGCTATAAATCCAGAACGTCCGGATATCAAAGAAGCATTGGATAGTGCTATGCGCAGAATCAAGGATGACAACCCATTTTACACAGATGATCTCTACAGGCGTTATCTTTCTGCACAGAGCAGCTCGTTTCTTTCAAAAGAAGAAAGTGAGTGGATCGGGCAGCATGGTGCAATTCGGATAGGGTATCTGAATCAGGATGGAGGTATCAGCAGTGTAGATCCATCAACAGGTAAACTGACAGGTGTTATTACAGATTATGTGGATCTTGCAGAAAATTGTCTGCAAGGTCAGACTCTGGAATTTGAATTAAATGGATATGAGACAAGAAGTGAACTGCTTCAGGCATTGCAGGATGGAAAAATAGACCTGATTTTTCATGCAAACCAGAATCCATACTTTGCAGAAACAAATGGATTTGCTTTGTCGGATACTCTATTGACTCTCAATATGGCAGCAATTACGGCAAAGGATTCTTTTGATGAAAATAAAGAGAATATAGTTGCCGTTGAAAAAGATAATTTTGCATTGAAAGCATATCTTTCATACAATTATCCGCAATGGGAGGTTGTGGAATATGAGACATCAGATGCAGCAGTAAAAGCAATGCAGAAAGGGGAGGCAGATTGTATTGTAAGCAATTCAGGTACTGTTTCAGACTATTTGAAAAATAATAAGCTTCATAGTGTTTTCCTGACAAAAGAAGCTGATGTTTCATTTGCTGTTCAGCAGGGAGAACCGGTTCTTTTGTCCATTCTGAATAAAACACTGACATCTATGCCTACAACTCAATTTTCAGGTGCAGTAGTTTCGTATAATGTTTCTTCACGAAAAGTTACAGCGAAGGATTTTATTCAGGACAATTTACTGGCTGTCTCACTCATAGTTGGAATCTCTATTTTTGTTGCCCTGTGTATAATTCTTGATTCTTTGAAAAAATCAAAACGTGCGGAAGAAAAATCCAAGAAGTCTGCTGAGCAGGCATTGAAGCTGAATCAGGAGCTTGAAGAAAAACAGCAGGAATTACAAAATGCACTTGTAGAAGCACAGAGTGCCAATAGGGCTAAGACTTCCTTTTTAAATAACATGTCTCATGACATCAGGACACCGATCAATGGCATTATGGGCATGCTTACAATTCTTGAAAAAAGCGGAAATGATGGTGAGCGGGCAAAAGATTGTCTGAATAAAATAAATGAGTCTGCGAAACTGCTATTATCATTGGTAAATGATGTTTTGGATATGGCAAAGTTAGAATCGGATACCGTGGTTTTTAGTGATGAATCCATCAATCTGGATCAGGTATGTCAGGAAATCACGGAGTCACTATCTTTTCAGGCAGAAGAAAAAGGACTTCATGTTATAGGAGAACATGATGATTACAGTGGTATATATGTCTGGAGCAATGCAGTTCATCTGAAAAAAATATTGATGAATCTGTTTACAAACAGTATGAAGTACAATAAGGTGAATGGTTTTATTTACATGAGTATGAGAACGATTGAAAGATCAGAAGATCACATGACATGTGAATTTAAAATAAAAGATAATGGAATTGGAATGTCAGAAGAATTTATAAAAAATGAATTGTTTACTCCATTTGTACAGGCAGATAATTCCCCACGTTCTGATTATAATGGGACAGGTCTGGGAATGCCTATTGTGAAACAACTTGTAGAAAAGATGGGCGGAACCATAACAGTTGAAAGCAAGTTTGGTGAAGGAAGCTGTTTTACTGTAATACTTCCATTTAAAATTGATACGAATGCACGACCGGAAGAAAAAGAAGATTTCAATGCAGATATATCAGGTGTCCGGATATTATTGGTTGAAGATAATGAGCTGAATGCGGAAATAGCAGAATTTATGCTGACGGAAAATGGGGCTAAAGTAGAAACAGTGAAAAATGGGTTAGAAGCTGTTCAGCACTTTGAAGCCTGTGAATCAGGAACATACGATGTTATTTTAATGGATGTCATGATGCCGGTGATGGATGGGCTTACTGCCACAAAAACAATAAGATCCCTGGAACGGCAGGATGCAAAAACAATCCCTATTATTGCTATGACTGCAAATGCATTTAGGGAAGATGCAGAAAAGTGTATGGAAGCAGGAATGAACGCACATCTTGCAAAGCCATTAGATGATAAAACAATCAAGCAGACTATATGCGAAGAATTGAGAAGCAGTAGGGACAGGTGAAAATTTATTAAACCAGGAGGTTGACAAGGAGACGTATAGAGAAATATATTTGACAGACAGGAGATTTAATATGATTTCGAGAGCAAAGAAATATGTGGCAGTGTTACTGGTTTTTGTATGCGTGTGTATGATATTTTCTCCCCAGACTGCATATGCAGCCGAGGACAGTTCGCAGCATGAAACTGTCAAAGTCGGTTTCTTTGCCATGGATGGATACCATATGATGGATGAAGAGGGGAACCGCAGTGGTTATGGCTATGATTTCCTTCGGCTGATGGCCCGTTATTGGGATGTAGATTACGAATATGTCGGATACGATCAGAGCTGGGATGATATGCAGCAGATGCTTGAAGATGGCGAGATCGACATGGTAACATCTGCCCGCAAAACACCGGACAGAGAAGAAAAGTTTGATTTTTCACGTCCGATCGGAATCAATTATGGGATGTTGACCGTCCGCAGTGACAACAGCACGATTGTGGACGGCAATTACAGCACTTACAACGGTATGCGTGTGGCACTTTTGAACGGAAACACCCGGAATGAAGAGTTTGCGGATTTTGCAGACAACAAAGGATTTACATATGTTCCATCTTATTTTGATACGACCGCAGAGATGGAGGAAGCCCTTCAGAGCGAAAAAGTTGATGCGATTGTTACCAGTTCTCTGAGAAAAACAAACAATGAGCGAATCGTGGATAAATTTGGCAGCAGCGATTTCTATGTCATTGTTAAAAAGGGCAATACAGAATTGCTGAATGAGATCAATTATGCGATCGATCAGATGAATGCGGTTGAGGGTGACTGGAAAACAACGCTTTATAATAAAAATTATGAAAGCATAGAAACTAAGAATCTGGAATATACGGAGCAAGAAAAAAGTATTATTGCACAATATTCCAAGGACAACCCGCTTCATGTTCTGTGTGATCCGTCCCGTTATCCATATTCTTATAATGAAAATGGTGAGATGAAGGGGATTATCCCGGATTACTTCCGGAAAATTGCAGACTATGCCGGGATTTCCTATGAGTTTCTTACACCTGCCACCAGAGATGAGTATATTGCTTATCAGAAAAATAAGGAAGCCACAGATATGAGTATCGATGCACGCCTGGAAACAGATAACTATGCTGAGACGAAAAAATGGGGGCTTACTGCACCTTTCATTACAATGCAGCTGGCAAGGGTGACACGGCGTGACTTTGATGGAAAAATCAATGTTGTTACTACGGTTGACCAGACAGCATCAAATTCAATTGCAGATGCAATGGCACCCGGTGCAGAAAAGCTGATGTGCAATACCCGGCAGGAAATGATGGAAGCTGTCCGTAAGGGTAAAGCCGATGCTGCCTTCGTCTACTATTACATGGCACAGGCGTTTGTGAATAGTGACACTACGGGCACCATGACATATACGCTGCTGGAACAGCCTACATTCACCTACCGCATGGTAGTTTCGTCAACAGAGAACCATGCGCTGGCTGGTATTCTGACGAAAGCAATGTATGCCATGCCCCAAAATCTTGTCGAAGATCTAGCAGCACGGTATACCACATACAAAGCAGCAGAGCTGACATTTGTTGACTGGATCCGTCTGCATCCTGTTGTTACTGTTTGGGTTCTTCTTATTTTCGGATGGCTGCTGACTACTATGGCTGTGATAGCAATGCGTCTCAGTGCAAGAAAAAAAGCTCAGAAGGCAGCCCAGGAGAAGGCTGAGGAAATGGCGGAACTGGCAGAGCATGCGCAGGCTGCAAACAAGGCAAAAACAGCATTTCTGTCACATATGTCCCATGATATGAGAACACCGATGAATGCAATCATGGGATTTACCGGTATTGCAATGAAAAATAATCCGTCAGACGAAGTGAAAAATTGTCTGGAAAAGATTCATGAAAGTTCAGAGCAGTTATTGTCGCTGATCAATGATGTATTAGATCTGGTTCGCGTGGAAAGTGGAAAAGCGAAATGCAATCCGGTACCGGCAGATTTGAAAAGTATCACAGATTCTGCACTGGATATTACAAAAGGCTTTCTTACGAACAGGGATATCAGCTTTAAGATCCAGCGTGAAGAAGCAAAGATCCCAAATGTACTTGTGGATCCTGTACGTCTGCGAGATGTGCTGGTTAATATTCTGAGCAATGCCGTGAAGTTCATTCCGGATGGAGGGACGATTACATTTGAAGCCCGGTGTCAGGAAAAGGGCGGGGATGGATATATAAATATGCATTACCGCATTTCGGATACTGGTATTGGCATGAGTGAGGAATTTACAAAAGAAGTTTTTGAGGAATTTGCACAGGAAGATTCCGATGTGAGAACGCAGTACCATGGAGCTGGACTGGGGATGGCTATCGTAAAGAAGTATGTAGATATGATGGGTGGAACCATTTCCGTGCAAAGCAAAAAGCATGAGGGAACCACTTTTACTGTGGATATTCCTCTGGAAATTACAGATAAGGAATGTAATAAGTCAGACCCAGGTTTTTCTGAAAAGGTAAATCTTACAGGTGTGAAAGTCCTTCTTGCAGAGGATAATGAGCTGAATGCAGAAATTGTGACCGTGCAGCTGAAAGAGTTTGGAATGAATGTAGAAAGAGCTGTAGATGGAAAGAATGCTGTTGAGATTTTCAGAAATCATCCGGAAGGCACATTTGATGTAATCCTGATGGATATCATGATGCCTGAAATGAACGGTTATGAAGCGGCAAAAGCAATCAGGGCGATGAATGACAGACCGGATGGAAAAAACATTCCTATTATAGCAATGACAGCCAATTCATTTGCTGAAGATGTTCAGGCATCACTGGATGCAGGAATGAATACACATTTGTCAAAGCCGATTGTGATTGAGGAAGTTATAAAAACGATTTTAAGGTATGTTCATAATGATTAGCAGAGGTAAGTGTCTTGAAGTGCGATAAGGAATATGGTATCATAATAGAACGTATATTCGGTTGAGGCAAGGCGGTGAATAAGATTGACGAATACTGGCAAAATACAGGCAATCCGGTCTGTTCTTTTATTGAATGATCCGGATAAAAGCCGGTATGTTAAACTTCTGGAAGACCTGGGAGATTTGAAAAATAATTATGGGGATTATATGATTACGGAGCCGATTGACTGTAATGAGGAACTGAGACGTGTTTCGGGGGCAGATTATGAGCTTTGTACAGCATTGCTGACAATGCTGCTGAGAGAAGATTATTTTTCCAATGGTTCGTTTTACAGATACGGGCGGTGG
The DNA here is from genome assembly GCF_020538025.1 of Blautia sp. MSK17_66. Lineage (NCBI taxonomy): Bacteria > Bacillati > Bacillota > Clostridia > Lachnospirales > Lachnospiraceae > Blautia > Blautia sp. MSK17_66. The sequence continues at coordinate 132,474 of NZ_JAJBNQ010000004.1, read as the reverse complement.
AATACAGGTGAAGGCTCACAATAAAAGTAGCTGTATAGCCGAAAGGCAAGCAGTATTGGTGTCATGGACGCACCCTGAAAAAAGGCGGTATCCCGCCAGATTTCAGATGCTCTGGTAACTTGTTGCAGAGTAGTTCACGAGAAGACGAAAAGGCTATGTGTATGAAGGTGTTTACCAAGATTTGTAATAATGTGGAGCGTTGTCTGAAAGGCGATACAAAGACAGAATGAAACAGAATATGTGCATATATGTGGATCATCGCAATGGGACTTCAGCTTATGTTTTAAGCAGATCAGATTCGCGAAATGGAGGAAAAATTATGTCGAACAATAAGGAAAACATGTCAAAGCTTGAAAGTTTTATGAAGGTTCTGACAGGACATTTTGATAATAAGGAACAGTATGCCAGGATGCAGAAAGCAGGAAAATTATATCCTTATGCGGAACATGTCAACACAGTCTGCAATGACAAGATCAAGAATCTCCCCGCAGATTTTCAGGGAAAATTTCTTGTAGAAGAGAGTTATTACGAGACAGATGGGAAGAAGCATGCGTCTGCACATCTTTTCTTATTCACAGAAGAAGAGGAGGGGATTCTGCTTTCATCTTATGAGATACCGGAGGGAAATGCCAAGAATACCTTTACATATGCTTCGATGCAGCCGGTGGAATACAGTGAACTCAAGAAGTCGGCGAAATTTACACCGGCACTTTATCATGAAAAGGATGGCGTCTGGGAGGGCGGCAGCACAAGTCAGTTTACTCCGGTCATGAAATTTAAACTGTGGGAACGTTTTTCCGGGGAATGTCTGGAAGTATCCGAGAGCATGGAGGTAAACGGAAAGAGAACCTTTGGGTATGATGATCCGATCATCTATAAGAGGGTATAAATATAAGAAGCAAGTATAAATATTAAACTGGATATTTATGCAGGGAAAAACCTTGTTCGGGAAGGAAAACTATATTATAATGAGAGGAACATATTTTATCCGACAGGCAGTGTTTCAGGAAAATGCTGTCTGATAAAAGAACAGGGGAGATGACGGTTTATATGATCACACTGAATGATTATCTGTATTCGGGAGATACACTTTTGAGAATTTTGCATAATTACTCAGAAGATCTCAGAAAAGATGCAAGAAAAAACAAGAATGAAATTGATCTGGCACACTGTAATTTCCTGCTGCAGATCACAGAACTTCTGGAGCATAATGATTTCCTTACGGCACAGTCGCAGAAAATTCGTGAATTTTATAAATATATGGCCAGAGAGTATCCATTTCTGGCTTTTACATTTAAAGGAAGGATTAAATCACTGATCCGCGCAGAGGAGAAATTTAACGGATATATTGTAGAATATATTTATGATTATCATATGGAGCATGGAACCTATCCGTCTGTCTCTGAAATCAGAAACCGTCTGAGCTGTTTCCGTGACCTGATCGCGTACAGGATTGTGATCGCCATGCCAAAATGCCATCTGAAGAGTGGACAGGACAGAGAAAAAGAAGAAGAAAAATATCTTTATGAGATTGCGAATGCGCTTCCGGAATTTCTGGAGGAGCGAGGCTTTACAGTGGAACCGGCGAGAGGGGTTATGGAAAGTTCGTCGGAGTTTATGAAGGATGAGGTTCGTCCGTATTACCGTGACTATATTATGGGAAGAAGTCCGCAGGATTACCGGTCTTTGCATATCACATTTTATGATAACAGTTCCAGATGTTTTGTGGAGGTTCAGCTTCGTACAAAATCTATGGATGACGTGGCAGAAATTGGCCCGGCAAATCATCTGGGCTACGAAAAGGGACAGGATAAAGCAAGATCCCGGAGAGATGCGATCCCGGAGGGAGAGAGTGTGTATTTTGATGAGGCATACGAGAGAGGAATGCGTCTTCAGAATCTGGAACTTTCGAAAGTGGACGTCAATATGTTCGCAGCGGTAAATAACAGTCTGATCAATGATGGATGCGGGTTGTTTCGGGGAAGACTGATTCTTCCGTATGAGCATTTATCCAGATTTCAGAATGATCTGATAGATTAACGGAATAGGAATAAAGGCAGATTGTAATGATAAAAAGAAAGCCCACCTCGGTAGATCTGTATGATCGCTGCGGCAGGCTTTTTTACTTTATATACTTTGTAATTAGGCTTCTTTATCTTCGTCTGCATCTGATTCATCAGCCACAGCTTCAGGAAGGTAGACATGTACCCGTTCAATACGGTTTTTGTCCAGCTTGTCAACGACGAGCCGGGTATGATTTTCGGTGATGACCTCATCGCCATCTTCCGGGATGCGATCCAGGTGTTCGATGATCAGACCACCGAGGGAATCATAGTCCTCAGAGGTGAAGTCTGTATGCAGATGATCATTGACGTCATCCAGGCTCATGGATCCCTCAACAATATATTCGCGGTCAGAAATTTTCTTGATAAGTTCGTTTTCGTTTTCGTCGTACTCATCGTGGATCTCACCGACAATTTCCTCAAGAATGTCTTCCAGAGTGATAAGACCGGTCATTTCACCGTACTCATCGAGAACAATGGCGATATTGAAGGTGGATTCTCTCATTTCTACCAGAAGATCGGAGATATCTTTGTATTCATAGGTGAAATGAGGCTTGCGAAGAAAGTTGCGGATATCAAAGGGATCATCCTGATTGTAAAGAAGAAGATCCTTCATATTGACGATTCCGACGATATTGTCCTGTGTGTCTTCATAGACAGGAAGACGGGTAAATCTGTCAGTGCGGAAAATATCGATCAGTTCCTCATAGGTGTTATTTACATTGGCAAACGTTACATTTACACGGGGAACCATAATATCCTTGGCATCTGCATCACCGAGATCGAAAACATTGTAGATCATTTTCTTCTCGTCGGATTCGATGACACCATCCTCATGGCTTACATCAACGATGGTACGCAATTCTTCCTCCGTCATGACATTGTTGACATCGTCCGGATTTACACGAAGAATATACAGGAAAAATCTCGAGATCAGGTTGATCACAAAGATTACCGGCGTCATGACAGTCATCAGAAAATGAATTACTGTAATGTAGCGAAGAGTAATCTTCTCGGAATTGATCGTAGCATAGTTCTTAGGGGTGATCTCTCCAAATACCAGAATCGCAACAGTCAGTGCCAGTGTTGCAATGCTGACCATATAACCGCCCAGATGATATGCGAGTGTAGTTGCAAGAGATGATGCATATACGTTTACGATATTATTGCCGATCAGAATAGCACTGAGCATCTTGGGTGTATGGTTCTCCAGAATATCCAGAGCCAGGGCGGCACGTTTGTTGCCGTCATCTGACAGGGCACGAAGGCGGATTCTGTTTACAGACATCAGTGCAGTCTCTGTTGAGGAAAAGAATGCAGAAAGTGCCAGCAGAACAGCAAGTATGATAAATTGGTAAGTGTCACGTATGTCCACTTTAAATGTTCACTCCTTTGGTGTTTTGATAAAATACATACCTTAATGGTAAAAATATGCAGTTTTCATTATATACTGTTTTTATGGCTTTGGCAAGTTCTTAAAAAAGAACCTGAAAGGATATACTGGATTACTTATAATATAAAAACTGCCCGACGGGATATCGGGCAGTTATAAAAACATATATTATGCAAGCTCTGTGCCTGTGAGCATCTTGTATGCCTGAAGATATTTGGCGATTGTCTTGTCAACGATCTCCTGAGGAAGTGTCCAGTCATTTCCCGGATTAGCCTTGAGCCAGTCGCGGGCGAACTGTTTGTCAAAAGACGGCTGTCCATGTCCTGGTTCATAGCCTTCCAGAGGCCAGAAACGGGAGCTGTCAGGAGTGAGCATCTCATCGCCGATCACCATGTTTCCATCTTCGTCAAGACCGAATTCAAACTTGGTGTCTGCAATGATGATTCCCTTGCTCAGTGCGTATTCTGCACATTTCTTATATAATGCGATAGTATTGTCACGAAGCTTTTCTGCGAGTTCACGTCCTTTTCCAGGGAAATATTTCTCCAGGTGATCGATACTCTGCTCGAAAGAAATATTTTCGTCATGATCGCCAATCTCTGCTTTGGTAGATGGTGTGTAGATCGGCTCCGGCAGTTTATCAGATTCTTTTAAACCTTCTGGAAGCTTGATGCCGCAGACCGTGCCGTTTTCTTTGTAGCTTTCCCAGCCGCTTCCTGTGATATATCCACGAACGATACATTCGATCGGAAGCATATTGAGCTTACGGCACATCATGGATTTACCGTTGTATTTTTCCTGCTGGAAAAATTCCGGCATATCCTTTACATCGACAGAAATCATATGGTTGGGCAGAATATCCTCTGTCATATCGAACCAGAATTTGGACATCTGTGTCAGTACGGTACCTTTTTTGGTGACTTCGTTGTTGAGAATGACATCAAAGCAGCTGATACGGTCAGTAGCAACCATGATCAGGCTGTCGCCGTTGTCATAAATCTCACGTACTTTACCTTCTTTAATTGGTTTTAATTCCTGCATCTTCTCATACCTCGTCATTTGGTTTTTGATTGGAAATTTTACATGTAGTAAGGTATCATCTTTTGTATGGACCTGTCAAGAGAGATTTTGACGGGCATGTGAATAAATACAAAAAAATCTACAGAGGACTGGTTGTTTTAAGATAATTCTGGTATAATATCTTTAACTACCAGAGGGAGAAGATCAGAAGGCAGGTGAGCGAAATGGCAGGCAGAAAGAAGGATTCTCTGTACAGAAGTTTTGGCTATGCGTTTGAGGGGATTTTTACCTGTATCAGAAACGAACGGAATATGAAGATACATGTCGCAGTTACGCTTCTTGTTATTATTGCGGGATTTGTTCTGGGACTTTCGATTACAGAATGGTGCATCTGTCTGGGGCTGTTCGGACTTGTGATGGCACTGGAACTGGTCAATACAGCGGTGGAGGCAGTGGTAGATCTTGTGACTGCGAAACGCCATCCGCTTGCGAAGATTGCCAAGGATACAGCTGCCGGAGCAGTTCTGATCGCTGCAATCATGGCTGCGGTCATCGGACTTCTGATATTTGTACCGAAGGGACTTATGTTTCTGAGACAACTATAAGTCAGATTTGTTTTGCAGGCAGTCGTTCATAATGAATGACAGAACCAATGAAAGGAGCGACACATTATGGAATTAGGAGACGGACTTAAGAAACTTTTACTTGCAGGAGTAGGAACGGTTGCAGTGACAGCAGAGAAATCAAGAGAAATTCTGGATGAACTGGTCAAGAAGGGTGAACTCACTGTAGAACAGGGCAAGGTTCTGAATCAGGAACTGAGGCACAACATCAAAGAAACGATCAAGACCAAGACTTCTTCTTCAGCGGAAGCTCCAAAGGAAGATATCCGGGATACTCTTTCGAAACTTTCACCGGAGCAGCTTGCAGAGCTGAAAGAACAGATTCTCAAGATGGAAGCACCGAAGGCAGGAGAGGAAAAGAAAGAAGAAATCTCAGAGGATAAAGAACCGGCAGAAGAAACAGAGAAAGCACCGGAAGAATAAAGAGAAACGGAGCAGCAAATGAGCAGATCAGACAGAGAAACAGAACAAAAAAACGGATACGGAGACCGTCTGAAGGAAATCACAGCTGTTCTGAAGAAACATTCTATCACACGGGGAATCTCTCCGGAGAAACTTCGTCTTATACTGGAAGATCTGGGCCCAACTTATATCAAGTTGGGCCAGCTTATGTCTCTCAGATCAGATATCCTGCCAAAGAGATACTGTGACGAACTGATGAAACTGTGTTCTGAAGTACCGCCGATGCCTTTTTCGGAAGTGATCGAGGTACTGGAGGAATCCATGGGATGTCCGTGGCAGGCTGAATTTCAGAAGATTCAGGAGAAACCGCTGGGCTCTGCTTCTATTGCACAGGTCCATCGTGCAACGCTGAAAACAGGCGAGGAAGTTGTCATCAAGGTACAGCGCAAGGGTATTTATGAGACGATGGCCAGGGATATTGGTCTGATGCACAAAGCAGTGCGGCTGATGCCGCCGGTAAGTATCAAGGGTGCTGTGGATCTGAACATGGTTTTGAGCGAACTGTGGACAGTGACGCAGGAGGAGATGAATTTTCTTACAGAAGCTGCCAATATTTCAGAATTTGCCAAAAAGAACAAGGGCGTCGCTTTTGTAAAAGTACCGATCCTGTACAGGGAATATACGACAACACATGTACTGGTCATGGAGTATATTGACGGCATTGCGATCAATGACAAAGAGAAGCTTCTTCAGAATGGATATGATCTGAACGAGATCGGAAGTAAGTTCGTAGATAATTTTATCAGGCAGGTGATCGAGGATGGCTTTTTTCATGCGGATCCTCATCCCGGCAATGTACGGATCCAGGGCGGAAAGATAGTCTGGATCGATATGGGAATGATGGGCAGGCTCACGGAGAGAGACCGGCAGCTGATCGGTCAGGCCGTGGAAGGCGTAGCATTTAAGGATATCGGCAAAATCCAGGATGCAGTGCTGGCACTGGGAGAATTTAAGGGAAAACCGGATCACAGCAGACTTTATCAGGATATTCAGGAGCTCATGGAGAAATATGGGACAGCGGATATCGGAAATATTGATCTGGCAGAGGTTATGGTGGACCTCATGGAAGTCATGAAAGAAAATAAGATCATGATGCCGCATGGACTGACGATGCTGGCAAGAGGACTGACACATGTGGAAGGCGTTCTGGCGGATATCAGTCCGGAGATCAACATGATTCAGATAGCAGCGGCACGCATCAAAGAAGAATTCCTAAGTGAGGGAAGCTGGAAAAAAGAAATCAAGGCAAACAGCAGGAATCTTTACCGTGCTTTTAAGAAGTCCATAGAGGTTCCGTCTCTTACGGCGGATTTCCTTCAGGGCTGTATGAAGGGACAGACCAAGATTAATCTGGATCTTCATGTGGCAAATGATCTTTCAAGGCTGCTGCGAAGACTTGTGCGAAATATTGTAATGGGACTTTGGGTGATGGCGCTTCTGATCAGTTCTAGTATCATCTGTACGACAGATATGAAGCCGAAATTATGTGGAATCCCGGCTTTGGGAGCACTGGGATATGTCAGTGCATTTATTATTGTGATGTATGTGTTTATCAAACATTTTTTTTCAAATAAATGATACTAAAGGAGGAACTTTAAAATGAGTACAAAGGCAGAAAAGGCAATCGCATTTCATGACAAAGGATACAACTGTGCACAGGCAGTTGCATGTTCATTCTGTGAGGAATTCGGTATCGACCAGGAGGAAATGTTCAGGATCGCGGAAGGTTTCGGATTTGGAATGGGAATCATGGATATGTGCGGTGCACTGTCCGGAATGATGATGGTGATAGGTCTTGAAAACAGTGTCGGTGATCCGGAGAAAGGAAAGCTGACCAAGGGAGATACCTATAAGAAAGTCAAAGCATATATCAATAAATTTGCAGAGCAGAATGGTTCTTATCTCTGTAAAGAACTTAAAGGGGTAGAAACCGGCAAAGTGCTTCGTGCCTGCCCGGACTGTATCCGTGATGCAGTTGCACTGACAGAGGAATATCTGGCTGCACAGAAATAAGAAAGAATATAACTATTCAGAAGGCAGTATGCCGACATATATAAGGCAAACTGCACTCCAGATCATAAAAGTCCTGCCGAAGCAGAGGAAGAGATCAAAATCTTCTTCTGCCTCAGGCAGGACTTCTTTTTTGCTTTATTCAGAAACTCTGACAAACTGACTGTTATAGAGATTCTGGTAGAATCCGCCTTTTGCCATCAGTTCTTCATGAGAACCCTGTTCGATGATGGCACCATCTTTCATGACAAGGATTTCATCTGCATTTCGGATGGTAGACAGACGGTGAGCAACGATGAAGCTGGTACGTCCTTTCATCAGGTGTTCAAAAGCTTCCTGTACCATCAGCTCAGTTCGAGTATCAATGCTTGAGGTTGCTTCGTCCAGAATCAGCATAGGCGGCAGACAGAGCATGACACGGGTGATGCAGAGAAGCTGTTTTTCACCCTGGCTTAAACTGTCTTCCTTGAGAATGGTATCCAGCTTGTCCGGAAGACGCCGGATGAATTCCCAGCTGTGAGAGCGTTTTGCTGCCTCAATGATTTCCTCGTCGGATGCATCGGGTCTTCCGATGTTGATGTTGTCACGGACAGTGCCGTTTTTGATCCAGGTTTCCTGAAGGACCATACCAAAGCTGCTTCTCAGAGAATGCCTTGAGATTTGGTCGATCGGGTGTCTGTCAATGGAGATACTTCCTTTGGTCACATCATAAAATCTCATCAGCAGATTGATAAAGGTAGTCTTGCCGCAGCCTGTAGGGCCAACGATTGCGATACGCTTTCCGGGTTCTGCATGCAGATGAAAGTTCTCGATCAGTTTTTTGTCAGGAACATAGCGGAAGCTGATATTGTCGATATTGACTTCGCCCTGGACGTTGGAAATAGTTTCCTCTGGATCCGGACTTTCCGGAGTTTCTTCCAGAAGTGCAAAGATCCTGGCTGCACAGGCAAGGGCATTCTGAAGTTCCGTGATGACAGAACTGATGTCGTTGAATGGCTTCATGTACTGGTTTGCGTAGGAGAGAAGTACGGAAAGACCGCCGACCGTCAGAGCACCGCCCGGGATCATAAAAGCACCAGCCAGAGCTACACCGGCATAGATTACATTGTTGACAAAGCGGGTGGACGGGTTGGTAAGGCTGCTGTAAAAAATAGCCTTCTGACTGCATTCTTTTAACTCCTGATTGATTTCGGCAAAACGTGCAGAGGATTTATCCTCGTAACCGAATGCCTGAACGATCTTCTGATTTCCGATCATTTCTTCGATAAGAGCTGTCTGACGACCGCGTGCATCACTCTGTTTCCGGAACATATGGAAAGAGCGGGAAGAAATAAATCTGGCTACAAAGAAGCTCAGCGGGGTCAGGACAATGACCAGCAGTGTGATCCAGAAGTTTTTGGAAAACATGAAGATCAGAGTGCCGATGATTGTTACAATACCGGAAAAGAGCTGTGTAAATCCGAGCAGGAGACCGTCTGAGAGAATGTCGGTATCTGCAATGACGCGGCTGATGATATCACCGGTACTGTGCCCATCCAGATAGGAGAGGGGAAGTACCTGGATATGGCGGATCGCCCTGGAACGGATATCCTGTACTGTGCGAAATGTCATACGGTTGTTGATGATATTCATGACCCACACAGCAAGACTGGACACGATGACCATCACAAGAATTCTGGAAAGATAATACCACATCATCTCGAAGTTTACCGTATGTTTTGCGATGATCTGGTCGATTGCATCGCCGAACAGTACTGGGACATACAATTGAAGGACCACGGAAACAGAAGCCAGGATGATGCTTGAGATCAAAAGCAGACGGTAGCGGCCGATAAAGTGCAGAACTTTAAAGAGAGTTTCGGCACTTCCTGCAGTTGATGTTTTTTTGTTATTTGTACTCATGCTAATGTCACCTCCGCAGCATTGCCGGAAACGGCAGTTTTTGAAGAATCATAGAGTGCCCGTTCTTCAGGGAATTGTGAGAAGTAGATTTCACGGTAAATCTCGCAGGAGCGGATCAGATCCTCGTGTACACCTTTTCCGGCCAGCTCGCCATCGTTCAGGACAAGAATGAGATCTGCCTGGCGGATACTGGCAGCACGCTGGGATACCAGAAAGGTGGTAACATTTCCGCTCAGCTGATGCAGGGATCTGCGAAGAGCTGCATCTGTGGCAAAGTCAAGTGCACTGGCACTGTCATCCAGGATCAGAAATTCAGGTTTTTTGACAACGGCGCGTGCAATGGTAAGACGCTGCTTCTGACCGCCGGAAAGATTGCGACCGTTCTGTTCCAGTCTGAAATCAAGCTGTCCGTCTTTCCCCTCGACAATCTCACGTGCCTGGGCAGTTGTGAGTGCATCCCAGATTTCTGCATCTGTGGCATCATCACGGCCCCATTTCATGTTTTCGCGGATCGTTCCTTTAAAAAGTGCTGCACGCTGTGGTACGACACCGATTTTCTGCCGCAGCGTCTGCTGACTGTAGCTGCGGATATCCTGTCCATCTATACGGACAGTACCCTGTGAGGCATCATAAAAACGTGCGATCAGATTGACAAGAGTAGATTTACCGCTTCCGGTACCGCCGATAATACCAACGGTCTGCCCCTTTTGGACAGAAAAGCTGATATTGCTGAGGCTTGGTGCACTGGCACCAGCGTAGGCAAATGTAACATTCTCAAATGCAAGTGCAGTTGCATCAGAAGACGGCGCAACGGAGGTCTTTGGATAGCTCATAGAGGTTTTGACTTTGAGGATATCCGCCACACGGCCAGCACAGGCTGCGGATTTATTGAGGGTGATGATCAGAGAAGCCAATTTGATGAGTTCCACGATCATTTGAGCCATGTAGTTATAAAGTGCTACGACCTCACCCTGCTGCATGTTTCCAATATTTACCTGGAGTCCTGCACGGCTGATCAGGATGACAGTTGCGATATTGATCAGAACATAGGTCACTGGGTTGAGAAGTGCGGACAGCTTTCCGACAAATTCATTTAACCGGGTGAGCTGTTCGTTGCTCTGGTCAAAGTCCTGTACAGATTCCTTTTCACGACAGAAAGCACGGATGACACGCACACCGGTAAGATTCTCTCTGGTCAGTCGTGTGACGATATCCAGATGACTCTGTACTTTACGAAAAAGAGGGATGCTGAGATACATAATCACAAAAACGACCAGGAACAAAAATGGGATCGCAACGGCGAAGACCAGGGCACATCGTGTATTGATGGTGAAAGCCATGACCATGGAGCCGAGTACGATAAACGGACTTCTGAGCAGAAGACGAAGTCCCATATTTACACCGTTCTGTACCTGATTGATATCATCAGTCAGGCGGGTGATCAGAGTATCTGTTCCAAGAGTGTCAAGCTCTGTATAGGAAAGCTTCTGTACATGATCATAGACGGCCTGCCTGAGTTCCGTTGCAAAGCCAACACTGGCCTTTGCTGCAAAGTACTGGGCTGTGATGCTGACGGTCAGACCGGCAGCCGCCATCAGGACCAGGATAAAAAATCGCTGAATGATGTAAGGACGGTTGTTTCCCGTGATACCCACATCAATGATCTGGGCAATAACTACAGGAACAAGCAGGTCAAACACAACTTCCAGAAATTTGAAGAAAGGTGCAAGAATGCTTTCTTTTCTGTAATTTTTCAGATAGATTGCGAGAGATCGCATTTTAAGTTTCCTCCGTTTTCTTAATGATTGACAATCCCTATTATAGTCCTGTATCATAAGGCTTGCAATGATAATGAAAAAGAATTTCAGGTAACGACCAAGTTGCTGTGAACGGAGTGACAGCAACAATTTTAGAGAGAAATGAGGTAAGAATATGCGGCGAGAGGTAACTCTGGAAGAAATTTCAGACGGAAAATTATATGATGCGAATGATATGGTAAAGGCAAACTGTCAGGACTGTAAAGGGTGCTGTGACTGTTGCAAAGGAATGGGAGATTCTGTGATCCTGGATCCTTACGATGTCTGTCGTCTGGCAAGGGGACTTGGCAGAAATCCGGCAGATCTGATTGGTACGGTTCTGGAGCTTGGCGTCTCAGACGGAAACATTCTTCCGCATCTGAGGATGCAGGGAAGAGAAGAGAGATGTGTGTTTCTGAACGAGGAAGGCAGATGTTCTGTACATGCGATCCGTCCCGGTTTTTGTCGACTGTTTCCACTGGGAAGATATTATACGGAGGAGAATTTTAAATATATTATTCAGATCCATGAATGTGCAAAGAAAAACCGTTCCAAGATCAAGGTAAAGAAGTGGATCGATACACCGGATCTGAAGCAGTATGAGAAGTTTGTCTGGGACTGGCATCAGTTTCTTCTGGATGTGCAGGAGGTATTTTATCAGACAGAGGATACGGAACTGATCAAAAACCTGAATATGTATGTGATCAGCCGTTTTTATACGAAACCGTATGAAGAAGCACAGGATTTTTATGCGCAGTTTTATGAGCGGCTGAAAGAAGCAAAAAACCTTCTGAGCCTTGGAGTATAACTCCGGGTTCAGAAGGTCTGAAGTCAGGTTTTATCTGGCAGAAAGTTCATCGAGAAGCTGATGGATCGTCTTGTTCAGTACCGGATGGCGGTAATATGGAGCAATCTCATCCATTGGCTTGAGAACAAAATCTCGATTCTGCATATCAATGTGTGGAACATGCAGATCTGGAGTATCGATGATCTCATTGTCATAAAACAGAATATCAAGATCAAGGGTACGTGGTCCCCAGTGGATCAGACGTTCACGGTTGGCTTCTGCTTCCAGTTCATGAAGTCTGTCAAGCAGTTCTTCAGGAGTCAGAAGAGTGCGGAGTCTTAAGACACCATTGAGAAACTCGTCCTGTTCTACGCCGCCGTAGGGTTCTGTGACCAGATACTCAGATACGGCTTCTACTTCACAGTCAGCGGTATCCTTAAGTCCCTGGATTCCGTTATCCAGAAATTTCTTTTTGTCGCCCAGATTGGAGCCAAAAGCAACGTAAGCGGTGTGCCAGCTTCTGGTGATCTCGACAGCGACCGTATCCAGTGGAAGTCCTACAGGAGCCCATGGCTTTTCTACGCGCAGAGTGATCTTTTTAAGTAGAGGAAGTTCATGGAGCAGCATCTGACAGAGGTTTTCAGCGAGAGCCTCCAGAAGCTTGTAGGTATGCTCTTTGGTGAATTTTGTGATCATATGGCTGACTTCCCCGTAGTGAATAGATGCAGTCAGTTCGTCACTCAGACCGGCTTTGCGGGTATCTGTATAAAGAGTGGCAGATACAACAAACTTCTGTCCGAGTACATTTTCTTCCGGAAATACTCCGTGGTTTGCAAAAATCTCAAGATTTCTGATCTCAATCTTATCCATTATTTTATATTCCTTCCAAGAATTGCTTCCGTCATCAGTACGGCACGTCTGTTTTCTTTGATATCATGTACACGTACAAAGGCACATCCCTTCATGACACCCATGACAGAAGTTGCCACAGTACCTTCCACGCGCTGATCGACCGGAAGATCAAGGGTGAGGCCGATCATGGATTTACGGGAGGTTCCAAGAAGTACCGGGAAACCGAGGTGCTGGAAAAGTTCCAGATGATTCATGGTTTCAAGGTTCATCTCATAGGTTTTGCCGAAGCCTACGCCCGGATCCAGGATGATGCGCTCATCTTTAATGCCGGCTCTTTTTGCGATATTTACACATTCCTGTGTTTCTGTAAGCATATCGATCAGGAAGTTATTGTATTGTGGAGTTTCCTTGTTGTGCATCAGGCAGCAGGCAACATCATGTTTAGCGATGACCCCTGCCATTTCCGGGTCGTATTTGAGTCCCCAGACATCATTGACAAGATCAGCACCTGCCAAAATGGCAGCATCGGCGACACTTCCTTTATAAGTATCGACGGAAATCGGTACATCAAAATGGCTGTGAAGTGCCTCAATGATCGGAACAACGCGGGCGGTTTCCTCTTCTGCACTGACCGGAGTATGACCAGGACGGGTAGATTCGCCGCCGACATCAAGGATGTCTGCACCGTCAGCAATCATGGCTTCTGCATGTTTCAGTGCATGATCCATGGAGTTCCATTTGCCGCCGTCGGAGAAGGAATCCGGAGTTACATTAAGAATTCCCATAATATATGTTCTGTTTTTTACATCAAATTCACGATTTCCTATTTTCATGAAAGATTCTCCTTTAATATTGAATCGTCATATTTTTTTTCTGTGGAGACCAGTAGCATTGTGGCTCTGCCTCGCAGAGAAAACAATTTCTGGATTTTTTGTCGGCCTCATAGATGAGCTGACTCAGTATGGAAGTCTCCTTACCGGAAGAACGATGCTCCTCGATCGCAGAGAGAATAGATTCCTTTTCTTCGGAAGAAAAGTCAAGGTCAGAAAGAATCGTTTCTGCAATGCGGGCACCAGCTTCGTCATGGGGAGTTCCGGTGGTATATTGTTCTGCACGTCCGATGTCATGGAGAAGGGCAGTGCAGTAGATCAGTTCGCGGGAACAGTTTAATTTGCGTTCCAGTGCAAAGATGTAGGCAAGACGTGCTACATCCAGGAAATGCTCCGGTGTATGCCGGCAAAAAACACGGTCTGCCTCCAGCCGGGTCAGATCTTTCAGATTCTGCTGATAGAGAGGATGTTCCCAGACAGCCTGGACTCTCTTCATCTGCGGATCCATCAGTCCTTTACCATGGCAAGAAACTGTTTCTGAAGCTCTATGTTATTTTTGAATTCGCCTCTGGTAATGACCGTCATGGTCTTGCTGCCAGGTTTTTTGATTCCACGCATAGTCATGCAGGTATGCTCTGCCTCAAGCATGACCATGACACCTTTTGGCTGAAGAACACGTTCCAGAGCATCTGCGATCTGCACGGTCAGTCGCTCCTGGATCTGAGGTCTTCTTGCATAGACATCTACTGTACGTGCAAGCTTGCTGAGTCCGGTTACCTTGCCATCAGGAATATAGGCCACATGTGCCTTACCGTAAAATGGCATTAAATGGTGCTCACACATGGAATAGAAAGTGATGTCTTTTTCGAGAACCATTTCATTGTTTTCTACCTGAAACTGTTTCAGCAGATGCTGATCAGCTTCTTCGTCAAGGCCGCCATAGATTTCTGTACACATACGTGCGATGCGGTCCGGTGTATCTTTAAGTCCCTCGCGTTCAGGATCCTCCCCGATTCCCTCGAGAAGAAGACGGATGGCTTCTTTTACTTTTGCTTTGTCTACCATTAAAAAAACAACCTCCTTGAATATAAATAAAAATTTACGATACCATGGAGATTGTCTTTTTTTTGTCGAGGTAATACTGTGATTTATGAAAGCAAAAAGATATCTCCAATTGTGATAGAACGTATGTCGAAAAACGTATCCCTACACAATATGAGATATCTTCTTAGCTGTTCAGTATTTCACAGAATACTGCCTGCTGAATTGTCATATATCTTCTTATTGTTGCAACGGGTGCGGACTCTATACCGTAAGACGTACTTTTCGTTTCAGCGACAACTCCCCATTCGCCGAACACTTGACGCATAAAGTCCTATTTTGCATAGCATTCATTTCGAACCTAGTATAGCATATATATACGTGATATAAAAGATAAAATTTATCGAAAAAAGGTATCATTTTACAGCAAATTGATAAAAAAATGACAATGAAAGAGTAAGACTTTTTTGCTGAGATAAATCTTGACGGAGAACTCCCTCTGTGGTAGCATAAAGCTACTTTATAACTCACAGATTACGGACCGTCAGGGATAACGACTGTGTGCATTTCGTGTGCACAGCTGTTATCTCTTTTTTTATTGTAATAGAAGATTACAGCGGTCTGTTCTTGGGAATACAGGAGGAAATAGATATGTATTTGATGATTGATAATTATGATTCGTTTGTATATAATCTTAAAGCTTATTTTGAGGAACTTGGCCGGGAGATCGAGGTAAAGAGAAGTGACCGGATCACGATGGAAGATATTGAAAAGATGAATCCGGAGGGAATCATTCTTTCGCCGGGACCGAAACGGCCGTGGGATGCAGAAGTCTGTGTTGAGACCGTCCGGAGATTTCAGGGAAGGATTCCAATCCTTGGAGTCTGCCTTGGACATCAGGTGCTGGGATTCTGCAGTGGCGCGTCAGTGCATAAGGGAGAGCGTCCGATGCATGGAAAGGTTACACCGATCCGCAATGATGGAACCGGAGTTTTTTGTGGACTTCCGGAGCGGTTTCTGGTGACGCGGTATCATTCCCTGATCGTGGATCGGAAAAGTGTTCCGGCAGACTGGAGGATAGATGCCGTGGCAGAAGACGGTGCTGTGATGGGGATTTCACACAAAGAAATGCCGCTGTACGGCGTACAGTTCCATCCGGAAGCAGTGCTTACAGAGTATGGACATGAAATACTGGAAAATTTCTGCCGGATCGCAGAGAGTATGTAAGTAAGACAGAAAAAAATGCAGAAAGGAAAAATTATGTATCATAAACAACGACAGATTAAAAAATTAAATTCATACATACCGGCGGTGGAGGCATTTCGTGTATTCTCCGGTGAGAAAGACTGTGTGTTCCTGGATTCTTCACTGGTCAATGATCTGGGAAGATATTCGATTATCGGTGCAGAACCATATCTGAAGCTGGTCAGGGATGGAGACAGCTTTTTGATCAACGGACAAGAAGAAACGCAGATCAGCTTTGAAGATTATCTGAGAGAATACCTGAGAGACCATGTGGATCGGAATGAAAGTGAACTTCCACTGGTTTCCGGGGCAGTGGGATATTTTTCTTATGATTATGGGCGTAAATTACAGGGAGTTCCATCCGGTGAAAAGGATCTCGTCAAAATTCCGGATGCGGTACTGACTTTTTATGATGTTTATATTATTGAAGACTGTCATAAAAAAGAAACTTATCTGGCTGCAAACGGAATCACAGAGGACGCTTCTGCAAAAATCCGGAAAATAGAACAGAAGCTTTGGCAGAAACCAGAGAAGAAGGCAGAGCAGAAACTTCCTTACGATATCCTTGTCACTCCGAATTTCGAAAAAGAAGAATACAAAAAAGCGGTAGATGACATGATCCACTATATTATAGAAGGAGATATCTATATCACAAATATGACACAGCAGCTTACGATAGAGAGCGAAAAGCCGCCTCTGGATGTTTTTTATGATCTTCGAAAGAACAATCCGTCTCCTTTCGGCGGCTACATGGATTATGGTGATTTTCAGATCGTCAGTGCCTCCCCGGAACGTTTCCTCAAGATGAAAAAGGGTCATGTCAATACGAGACCGATCAAAGGAACACGGAAAAGAGGAGCAACTTCAGAAGAAGATCTTCTGATGCGGACAGAACTGGAGAATTCTGAAAAAGACAAGAGCGAACTTCTCATGATTGTGGATCTGGAGAGGAATGATCTGAACCGTGTATGCAAACCAGGCAGCGTAAAGGTGACCGAGCTGTTTACCGTAGAAGAATATGCAACAGTATTTCATCTGGTTTCAGATATAGAAGGTACTTTGGAAGAGGACAAAAACTTTGTGGATCTTATGGAAGCAGCATTTCCGGGAGGTTCGATCACCGGTGCACCGAAATATCGTGCGATGGAAATTATAGATGAGCTTGAACATGGGAAAAGAAACCTGTATACTGGATCTATCGGATATCTTACTCTGGACGGTGACTGCGACTTTAACATTGTGATCCGTACAGCACTTCATAAAGACGGAAAATATTTCTTAGGTGCCGGGGGCGGTATTACGGCAGAATCCGATCTGGAGTTTGAGTATGAAGAGACACTTCAGAAAGCGAAGGCGATTCTGGAAGCATTGAAATAAAATAGGAGGAAGGCGTATGGCGTATGGATATCAAATTGGATGAGGGCTTTCAGTTTGGGCTGGGAGTATTTGAGACAATCGCAGTGGAGGATGGAAGACTGCTCCTGCTGGACCGGCATTTACAGAGAATGGAGAAGGCGGCTCAGTTCTTTGATCTTGGTACTCTTTTGGAGAGAGGAGTCACCAAAAAGAGGATAAATGAATTTCTTGCAGAACAAAAAACAGAAGATATCCGCCATGGAGCAATCAAGATCATTCTCTCCAAAGAGAATCTTATTTTTCAGATGCGGGGAAATCCCTATACGGAAGAAGCTTATCTGCGGGGATTTGGTGCAGATATCAGTAAAGTAAGACGAAATGAAACTTCGCCGATGGTATATCATAAGACATTGAACTATGGAGACTGTATTCTGGAAAAGAGAGCAGCCACAGCGGCCGGTATTCAGGAACGTATTTTTATAAACACCAAAGGACAGCTCTGTGAGGGTACGGTCAGCAATATCTTTTTTGTCCGCAAGAATAAAATCTACACCCCACAGCTTCTCTGCGGACTTCTTCCAGGAATTTTAAGGGAGTATGTCCTTGAAACCTCTGATGTAGAAGAAACTGTGATCTATCCGGAGGAACTGATGTATTATGATGAATGTTTTGTGACAAATTCCCTTATGGGGATTATGCCGGTACGCCAGATTGGAAGTATCTGTTTTCCACGCAGAACCATGGCGGACGAGGTACGAAGTTTATATGAAAGTCAGAAAATGTCCCTGTAGATCGGGGACATTTTTTGTTACTGTGCGGGATATTACCTGTGAACAGTTACCATTTTTTCTGTGTCATGTCGGAAAATAACTTGACATCAAAAAAGTATGTTTGTATAATGACGAAAGTTAGGAAACGAACTAATTTACAATACATCGCAGAAAGGAGGGAGGGTTCAATGAAGGAAGCGGATGAAAAATTAAAAGAGATGCACATGGGCAGAATCATCCATATGTTGTCGCATCAGATGAAGCGGAACTGCAACAATGTGGATTCTGCAATCACCAATGATGATCTGACGGTCATGCAGAAGCATGTGCTGAAGTTTGTTCTTCTGGAATCTCTTCACAGAGATCTTTACCAGAAGGATATAGAAGAAGAGTTTCAGATTAGGAAATCTACGGTGACAGGTATCCTGAAGCTCATGGAGAGTCATGGCTATATCAGGAGAGAAAGCGTAAAGAGGGATGCCAGACTGAAACGAATTGTCCCGACTGCGAAGGCAGAAGAGATACGGCCGAAGATTCTGGAGCAGATTCAGAAGACAGAGGCGAAATTGCTGGAAGGAATCCCACAGGAGAATGTAACAATCTGCAAGCAGATTTTGTGGCAGATGTTTCATAATATTTCAGAAATGAACGAGGAGGAAAACAAAAAAGATGAATAAGACACTTTTTAAATCCATCAGAGAATACAGGAAGCAGTCTCTTCTTGCTCCGATTCTTGTTATTCTTGAAGTATTGATGGAAGTACTTATCCCTCTGGAGATGGCAAAGATCATCGATATCGGTATTGCGAACGGTGATCTGGGCTACATTTTACAGAGGGGGATTGTCCTGGTCGCAATGGCAATGCTGGCGTTGTTTTTTGGTGTACAGGCCGGAAACATGGCGGCAGTTGCAGCGGCAGGATATGCGAAGAATCTTCGCCATGATATTTTTTATAAGGTGCAGGATTTTTCTTTCAAAAACATTGACCATTTTTCAACCTCCGGTCTGGTCACCCGAATGACAACCGACATCACAAACGTACAGATGGCATACATGATGAGTATCCGCCTTCTGGCAAGAGCCCCGATCATGGTGCTTCTGTCCTGGGTCATGACACTTCTTATCAATGTAAAGATCGCTCTGTTGTTCCTGGTTGTAATTCCGGTTCTCGGAGGAACGCTGATCTATATTGCAAAAAAAGCACATCCTCATTTTATCAAGGTATTTGATGAGTATGATGAGCTGAACAATTCTGTCCAGGAAAACGTTAATGCAGCCCGTGTAGTCAAGGCATTTGTAAGGGAAGACTATGAGATCAAAAAATTTCATGGAGTTTCGGAATATGTGTATGCACTGTTTACAAAGGCTGAAAAAATCGTCGCATGGAACTCTCCGGTTATGCAGTTTATGATGTATGCAGTGGTTCTTCTGATCGCAGCGATCGGTGGACGCAGTATTGTACTTGGAAGCATGGAGACAGGAGAACTGACAAGTGTTATTGTTTACGCACTGCAGATTCTGATGTCTCTGTCCATGGTAACTTTTGTATTTGTCATGATCATGATCGCAGAGGCATCCACCGACCGTATTACAGAGGTCCTGAACGAAGTACCTGAAATGCAGGACAAAGCCGATGCCGTAAAAGAGGTCCCAAGTGGAGATATTGTTTTTGACCATGTGAACTTCAGCTATGCCGGAAAGGATGGAAATCTTTCTCTGAAGGATATCAGTCTTCATATCAAGGCAGGACAGACGGTAGGAATCATCGGAGGAACCGGAAGTGCCAAATCTACTCTGGTGCAGATGATCCCGCGACTCTATGATGTGACAGGTGGTTCTGTCAAAGTCGGCGGCATTGATGTAAGAAACTATAATCTTGAAGTGCTTCGTGACCAGGTTTCCATGGTGCTTCAGAAAAATGTCCTGTTTTCCGGATCTATTTATGAAAATATCCGCTGGGGTGATGAACACGCTTCGGACGAAGAGGTGAGAAGAGTCTGCAGGCTCGCACAGGCAGATGGCTTTATCAGTGAATTTCCATCCGGATACAATACCATGATCGTTCAGGGCGGAAACAATGTCTCCGGTGGCCAGAAGCAGCGTCTGTGTATTGCACGTGCCCTTCTGAAAAAACCGAAGATCCTGATCCTGGATGACTCTACCAGTGCAGTGGATACCAGGACAGATGCTCTGATCCGTAAGGCTTTCCGGGAGGAAATCCCGGATACCACAAAGATTATCATTGCACAGCGAGTTTCATCTATTGAAGATGCAGACCAGATCATTGTTCTTGACGGCGGAAGGATCTCCGGAGTGGGAACCTCAGAAGAACTGCTTAAGACCAATGATATTTACAGAGAAGTATATGAATCCCAGGTGAAAGGAGGAGAAGAGGATGAGTGAGCAGAAAAAACCGGATATAAATCAGAAAGGCAAGCCGAAATTTAACAAAAAAACAGCAAAACGTCTTCTGAAGTATGTGACAGAAACATACAAGATTCAGTTTGTCGTTGTTTTTGTCTGTATTCTTTTAAGTGCGATTGCAACCACAGCAGTTTCTCTCTCTCTGAGATATCTGCTGGATGACTTTATCCTTCCGCTGATCGGACAGAAGGAACCGAATTTTGCCGAACTATATCAGGCACTTGCAGTTTTGGGGTGTATTTTCCTGGTTGGTGTCATTGCGACCTTTATTTATACCCGAATGATGGTATTTATCGGTCAGGGTGTGTTAAAGAGAGTAAGAGATGATATGTTTGAGCATATGCAGACTCTGCCGATCCGCTATTTTGACCAGAACACCAATGGTTCTGTTATGAGTCTGTATACAAATGATACGGATACCTTAAGACAGATGATCAGTCAGGCAATCCCACAGGCGTTGATGTCACTGTTTACCATCATTGTGACTTTTATCTCCATGCTGATCTTAAGCCCGCTTCTTACGGTTCTGGCGGTTCTGATCATTTTTCTGATGCTGTTTGTGACAGGAAAAATCGGTGCCAGAAGTGGAAAGTACTTCGTGCGTCAGCAGATGTCACTGGCAGAGGTGACAGGCTTTGTGGAAGAGCGTATGAATGGACAGCGTGTTGTCAAGGTTTTTAACCATGAGAAGAAATCCGAAGAGGAATTTGACAAACTGAACGAAGCTCTCTTTGAAAGTGCGGCACAGGCAAATAAATATGGTAACATGATGGGACCGGTTATCGGAAACATCGGAAATCTGCAGTTTGTTCTGACCGCAGTGCTTGGCGGAATCCTTTCTGTCACAGGAGTCGGCGGAATCACACTTGGAGTGATGGCTTCCTATCTTCAGTTCACCAAGAGCTTTACTCAGCCGTTCATGCAGGTCGCACAGCAGTTTAACTCCATCGTCATGGCTCTTGCAGGTGCAGAGCGTATCTTCAATCTGATCGATGAGAAGCCGGAAGACGATGAGGGCTATGTAACTCTTGTCAATGCAAAGAAGGATGCAGATGGAAACATTACAGAGTGCAGAGAGAGAACCGGTATGTGGGCATGGAAGCATCCGCATTCGGCAGATGGCTCTGTATCTTATACAGAGCTTAAGGGTGATGTGAGATTCGAAGATGTGACCTTTGGTTATAACGAGGACAAAACAATCCTTCATGACATCAGTCTTTATGCAAAGCCGGGCCAGAAGCTTGCTTTTGTAGGTTCTACCGGAGCAGGAAAAACAACGATCACCAATCTGATCAACCGGTTTTACGATATACAGGACGGTAAGATCCGTTACGATGGAATTAATATCACAAAGATCAAAAAGGATGATTTAAGACATTCTCTGGGTATCGTTCTTCAGGATACGCATCTGTTTACGGGAACGATCAGGGATAACATCCGTTATGGAAAGCTTGATGCAACGGATGAGGAGATTTATGCGGCGGCAAAGCTCGCACATGCGGATCAGTTTATCCAGATGCTTCCAAAGGGATATGATACGATGTTAAGTGGTGATGGTGAAGAACTGTCGCAGGGTCAGAGACAGCTTCTTTCTATTGCAAGAGCAGCTGTTGCCGATCCGCCGGTGCTGATCCTGGATGAGGCAACATCAAGTATCGATACCCGTACGGAGAGTATTGTCCAGAAGGGTATGGATAACCTGATGAAAGGCCGTACGGTATTTGTGATCGCACACAGACTCTCTACGATTCGAAACAGCGATGCGATCATTGTACTGGATCACGGCAGGATCATCGAGAGAGGTGATCATAAGGATCTGATCAGACAGAAGGGCACCTATTATCAGCTTTACACAGGTAAACTGGAACTTTCATAAGAGGAAACGAAGAAATGGCAGATGTTCTGGCAGCAGGGCGTAAGCCATTTCTTTTTTTGCTTTATAGTACTCTATTAAGAAAAAAACTGCTTTCCATTGTGTTGACATTTGCGGGAAATATAATAAAATGAATGAAAACAATTACGTACAGGGGCGGAATGTAAAAACAGAGGGAAAGAGGGTGTGACTATGGCAGCAGACTACGCAAAGTGTGCGAAAGAAATCCTTGACACCGTGGGCGGCAGAGCCAATCTTGTAAGTGCAGCACACTGTGCAACAAGACTTCGTCTGGTGACAGTAGATAACAGCAGGATCGATATGAAGAAGCTGGAGAATATTGATGGAGTAAAGGGTGTTTTCAGCAACAACGGACAGCTGCAGCTCATCATCGGAACCGGAACGGTAAATAAGGTATATGATGAGTTTATTGCTATCAGCGGGATGAGTGCAGCGACCAGGGAAGAAGTGAAGGCAGCAGTGGCAGCGAAGCAGCCGGTATTCAAGCGGATGTTCAAGGCACTTGGAGATGTCTTTGTACCGATCCTTCCGGCAATCGTAGCCTCCGGTCTTATGATGGGGCTGGTAGAGGCACTTGGCAGAGCAATGCCTGCTTTTGCGGGAAGTGACTGGTATGGGATCCTGGATTTGTTTTCAAACACAGCCTTTACTTTCCTTCCGATTCTGATCGCGGTATCAGCGGCAAGAGTATTCGGCGGAAATATTTTTCTGGGTGCGGTCATCGGTATGATCATGATCCATCCGAATCTTATCAATGCATGGTCTGTAGCATCTATGGACGCAGCGGATATTCCGGTATGGCATCTGCTTGGTCTTCCGATCAGGCAGGTTGGATATCAGGGACATGTGATTCCTGTTATCATTGCAGTCTGGATCATGTGTAAGCTGGAAAACTGGCTGCACAGGCATGTTCCGGAGATGATCGATCTTTTTGTGACGCCGCTGTGCACGGTATTGCTCACCGGTTTTCTTACCATCGGACTGATCGGACCGGTATTTTCTGCGGCAGAAACTTATGTGCTTGCGTTTGCATCCTGGATCATCACCGTAGGGCATGGAATCGGGGCCATGATCATGGGTGCAGTTTATCCGTTCACAGTAGTATGCGGTATCCATCATATGTACAATGTCATAGAAGCAGGTCTGCTTGCCTCTGACGGACTGAATATCTGGATGCCGATCGCATCCGCAGCAAACTTTGCACAGGGAGCAGCGTGCCTTGCAGTCGGCCTTAAAGCAAGAAATGCCAGGACAAAATCTGTTGCGGTTCCCTCTACATTATCGGCAGCACTTGGAATTACAGAGCCGGCAATCTTTGGCGTGAATCTTCGTTTCATGAAACCGTTTGTATGCGGTATGATCGGCGGTGCGGCAGGAGCTTTGACAGGGGTCATTTTCCATATCGGAGCAACTTCCTACGGAGTTACCGGAATCCCCGGATTCCTTACGACACTGGACTATTCCGTACAGTATGCACTCATGCTGGCAATTTCCTTTGCAGTTGCATTTGTACTGACCTGGCTTTGCTGGAAGGAATCCCCGGAGGATTCCAAGGAAACAACACAGAAAATTAATGGTAACAACAGATGAATTGTGGTATACTACAGCAAAGGGGAAAAGCATGAATATAAGTGAAATAGCAAAGTTAGCAGGTGTATCCAGCGCGGCAGTTTCCCGTTATTTTAATAACGGATATATTTCGGAAGAAAAGAAAGAAGCAATTCGCAAGGTTGTAGAACAGACAGGTTACCGGCCGTCGGTTCAGGCACAGACACTCCGCACAAAAAAAACCAAAATGATCGGAGTGATCGTACCGAAGGTTGCTTCCACAAGCATAGGAAAAATTGTCGAGGGAATACTTTCTGTATTGAATGAAAGTGGTTATCAGATGCTTCTTGCGGTGACGCAGAATAATCCAAAGAAAGAACTGGAGTATCTGGCTGCTTTTAATGACAAGCAGGTAGATGGTGTGATCTTTGCGGCGACAATCCTGACAACAGAGCATAAGCGTGCTCTTAAGAAGCTCTCGGTTCCCGTGATCCTGGTCGGGCAGCAGTATCCCGGTCATTGTTGCATATATCATGATGATTATCATGCTACCAGAGACCTGACAGGGGCAGTGGTTGCCATGGGCAGGAGAAATCCAGGATATATCGGTGCGATCATACAGGATAAGGCAGTCGGTACGGAGCGTTTTCGCGGTTATGAGGATGCGGTCAGTGAAGCCGGTATACCAGACTGTGCACAGCAGATGGTTATTGCTGCCTTTACTTCTGATTCCGGATACGAGAAGACGGGAGAATTGCTGGAGAAATATCCGGATCTGGATGCTGTTATCTGTGCGACGGATACTATGGCAGCAGGAGCGATACGCTATCTGAAAGAACATGGAAAGAGAGTGCCGGAGGATATTCTGGTTGCCGGACATGGGGATTCTGAAATTACAAGAGTGATGATACCGCCGATCCCTACCGTTCATTTTTTCTATGAGAAGAGCGGAGAGATGGCAGTGGAGATGCTTATAGAAATGATGGGGCAGGGTGAAACCGCAGTGAGGGAAGTGAAGCTTGGCTATCTTCTTGCACATATATAAAAGAAATGGGGTGTGTTTTTTGCTGAAGACATGGATTCCGGGAGAAACTCCCGAGAAAGAAGAACTGAAACAGCAGCTGGATGTGGCAAAAAAGAAACTGTATGATCTCCAGATGAAGATCAAGGAGCACAAGATACCGGTACTGGTGCTTTTTGAGGGCTGGAGTGCAGCAGGTAAGGGCAGTATGATCGGCAAGGTCATCAAGAATATTGATCCCAGATTCTTTAAGGTGGCAACAATGTCAGTGCCATCTGAGGAGGAATTACGCAGACCATTTCTGTACCGCTATATGCGCCAGATCCCGGAACAGGGCAAATTTACTTTTCTGGATGCAGGCTGGATGGAGCAGACTACGCAGGAGGTTCTGAATAAGAAGCTGGAGGGCGAGGACTATGAGAAACGGATCGAAAGTATCCGCCGGTTTGAACGTCAGCTTACGGACAACGGATATCTGGTGCTGAAATTCTTTATGCATATTGATAAAGAGGAACAGAAAGAGCGTATGGACAGGCTGTGCGCAAGTAAGGATACCCGGTGGAGAGTGTCAGATTTTGATAAATGGCAGCAGGAACATTATCACAAATGTGAAAAGGTTTATGACCGTTATCTTAAGGACACCAATGCATCAACTTCTCCATGGTATATCATAGATGCGAAGGACAAGAAATGGGCGGAGCTGCAGGTGATGGATACGCTGGTCAGCAGTATTGAAGTTGCACTGCAGAACCAGAGCCATTCGGTTCCGATCCTCCAGAATGTTTTTCCGCTGGTGAAGATGCCGAAGCTAAAAGATATCGAGCTTACCGGCAAGACAATCGATGACGAAGAATATGAGAAAGAACTTAAGAAGCTTCAGGATAAGCTGAGTGAACTTCATAATCGTCTGTATCGTGCGAGAATCCCGGTGATCATTACTTATGAAGGCTGGGATGCAGCGGGCAAGGGTGGAAATATCAAAAGAATCACAGGTGCACTTGATCCGAGAGGTTACGAGGTGCATCCGATCGCCAGTCCGGAACCGCATGAGAAAGCCCGTCATTATCTGTGGCGCTTCTGGACGAGACTTCCGAAGAATGGTCATATTGCAATTTTTGACCGTACCTGGTATGGACGTGTCATGGTGGAACGTCTGGAGGGATTCTGCAGTGAGAATGACTGGAAACGTGCCTATAATGAAATGAATGAATTTGAGAAAGAACTGTCAGACTGGGGTGCGGTGATCATTAAATTCTGGGTTCAGATCGACAAGGATACACAGCTTGAGAGATTTAATGACCGTCAGAATAATCCGGAGAAACGCTGGAAGATCACAGACGAGGACTGGAGAAACCGTGAGAAATGGGATCAGTACGAGGACGCGGTCAATGAAATGCTAAAAAAAACAAGTACTGCCTACGCTCCATGGCATATCCTGGAATCAGTGGACAAAAAATATGCACGTATCAAAGCACTCAAGATCGTGATCAAAGAAATAGAAAAGGCCCTGAAATAAGGGCCTTTTCTTTATGGTTCCATAAACTTCTTCAGTTCATCCATAAAGGTGCTTACATCCTTAAATTCACGATATACGGATGCAAAGCGGACATATGCAACAGCATCGAGATCTTTGAGATGCTCCATGACAATCTCACCGATACGGGTGCTGGAGATTTCTTTATCTGCATTCTCAAAAATAGAACCCTCAATAGAGTCGATCATGGACTCGATCGTTTCAATAGGAATTGGACGTTTATAGCACGCACGAAGAACACCGTCCTGGATCTTGGAGCGGTGATAAGCTTCTCTTGTCTGATCCTTCTTAATGACACTTAAGGGAATGGTTTCAACCTTCTCGTAGGTGGTAAATCTCTTGCCGCAGGATTCACACATTCTTCTCCTGCGGATCGCATTCGTATCTTCTACAGGCCGGGAATCAACGACCTTGGTATTATCCTGATTACAAAATGGACATCTCACGTAAGTATCCCTCTTTTCCATTTAATGGACTAATTATACTGTATTTTTTCTGTCGATGTCAATAAAAGACGGCACATATTTCACATATTTTCTGCATATATTTTGAAAAAAACGTAATTGTGAGGGCACTGAGCAGTTACGGAAAAAGGTATATTTATGCGTCTTTGTGAATTGAAACAGAAAGAAATCATAAATACCTG
Source organism: Blautia sp. MSK17_66 (assembly GCF_020538025.1). Taxonomy (NCBI): domain Bacteria; kingdom Bacillati; phylum Bacillota; class Clostridia; order Lachnospirales; family Lachnospiraceae; genus Blautia; species Blautia sp. MSK17_66. The sequence goes on along the minus strand of NZ_JAJBNQ010000004.1, from coordinate 105,257 downwards.
CACCTGCAAAAGCCTTGGCTGTCCGGTGGATCTGGAATTCGATGAAAAAAGCGGGAAGATCACAGCACTGATCGTGCCGGGACCGGGCAAGTTCTGCTGCCTGTGGGGAAGAGACAGTGAATATATCATTCCCTGGAATAGTGTCTGTCAGATCGGGGAAGATATTATCCTGGTAGAGATACGAGAAGAAAAAGCATTTCGAAAAGACCGCCTTTTGTAAAAATGTCAAGGACTTATATTTTTTATATTTTCTGCAAAAAAGTATAATTCATATCCTCCCTGCGAATCATTTTAGTACCAAATGAAATAAGGAGGATATTTCGATGGCACTAAATAAAGTTGAGATCTGTGGAGTAAATACATCCAGTCTTCCGGTTCTGACCTCTGAGGAAAAAGAGGAGCTTTTTGAGAAGATAAAAGCAGGAGACAAGGAAGCCAGGGAGCGTTACATCAAAGGAAACCTGCGGCTTGTTTTAAGTGTGATCAAGCGCTTTGGAAACAGCAGCGAAAATGCAGATGATCTTTTTCAGATCGGATGCATCGGACTTATGAAGGCCATTGATAATTTTGATACGACCTTAATGGTCAGATTTTCTACTTATGCAGTGCCGATGATCATGGGTGAGATCAGACGTTATCTCAGGGATAACAGCAGTATCCGTGTCAGCCGTTCTCTCCGCGACATTGCGTACAAGGCGATTTATGCAAAAGAAAATTATATAAAAAAGAATCTGAAGGAACCGACGATCGCAGAGATTGCAGAAGAGATCGGGGTGGAAAAGAAAATGATCGTGTATGCCCTCGATGCGATCCAGAATCCGGTCAGTCTTTTTGAACCGGTGTATGCGGAAGGAGGAGACACCCTGTATGTGATGGATCAGATCAGTGATAAAAAAAACAAAGAAGATTACTGGCTGGAAAATCTGTCTCTTCAGGAAGCAATGAACCGGCTTGGTGAAAGGGAAAGACATATTATAGACATGAGATTCTATGAAGGAAAAACGCAGATGGAAGTAGCACAGGAGATTGGAATCTCCCAGGCACAGGTCAGTCGACTGGAAAAAACAGCACTGCGGAATATGAGAAATTATCTTCGTTCGTAACGGTACAGCATCTTCAGTCAGAAAAAAACGCTCCGGCATAAAGACCGGAGCGTTTTGTGATTCAGTATATAAGTGAGGAGGAAATCAATCAGACAATACCCTGAGCGATCATTGCATCTACCACTTTTTCGAAACCTGCAATGTTAGCGCCGGCAACAAAGTTATCTTTGAGGTCATAACGTTTTGCAGCATCGTCGATTTTAGCGTAGATATCCTTCATGATCTGATGAAGTTTTGCATCAACTTCTTCAGATGTCCAGGAAAGTCTCTGGGAGTTCTGGCTCATTTCCAGTGCGGAAGTAGCAACACCGCCGGCGTTGGCTGCTTTGCCAGGAAGGAAGAAGATTCCGTTAGCCATAGCATAGTCTGTAGCTTCTCTTGTAGTAGGCATGTTTGCACCTTCTACAATGTACTTGCATCCGTTAGCTGCAAGTACTTTTACGCCGTCAACATCAAGTTCGTTCTGAGTTGCACATGGAAGATAAACATCACATTTGATGTTCCAGATTCCAACACCCTCTGTGTAGACAGCACCTTCTACGCGGTCAGCATATTCTTTGATACGTCCACGTTTAACTTCTTTGATGTCTTTGACAACATCAAGCTGGATTCCGTTCGGATCATAGATGTATCCGTTGGAGTCGCACATTGCAACAACCTTTGCACCAAGCTGAGTTGCCTTCTGAACTGCGTAGATTGCAACGTTTCCGGAACCTGTTACGACAACAGTTTTGCCCTCAAGAGAATCATTGCGGGACTGCATCAGTTCGTTAAGAATGTATACAACACCGTATCCAGTTGCTTCTGTACGGATCAGGGAACCGCCATAGGTAAGTCCTTTACCTGTCAGAACACCTTCATAGAGGTCGCGAACGCGTTTGTACTGTCCGAACAGATAACCGATCTCACGTCCGCCTACACCGATATCACCGGCCGGTACATCTGTGTCAGCTCCGATATATTTGGAAAGCTCTGTCATAAAGCTCTGGCAGAATGCCATAACTTCTCTGTCAGATTTGCCCTTCGGATCGAAGTTGGAACCACCTTTACCACCACCGATCGGAAGACCTGTAAGAGAGTTCTTGAATACCTGCTCGAAACCAAGGAATTTAAGAATGCTCTGGTTTACTGTCGGATGGAAACGAAGACCGCCCTTGTAAGGTCCGATCGCACTGTTGAACTGTACACGATATCCTTTGTTAATCTGTACTTTGCCGTTATCATCTACCCACGGAACACGGAAAGAAATGATTCTCTCTGGCTCTACCAGACGTTCCAGAATGGAAAGGCTGCGATATTTCTCTTCGTTACGGTCAATAACAACCTTCAGGGAATCCAGAACTTCTTTTACTGCCTGGTGAAACTCCGGTTCGCCAGGATTCTGTGCAACGACTCTTTCATAAACTTCTTCTGTGTAAGACATGTTGATTTTCCTCCTCGTCTGTTTGCGTATATTAAACTACGTCTTTGTCAGGCTTACAAATGCCCACGCACTATTATACACGAAAGTGGTAAAGTTGAAAAGATAAATATTAATTTTTTTTATAATCTTACTAAATTTGCATGAATAATAGAGCAAAATGCCATCACCGAAGGTGATTTGGAATGCATTTTGGCTCGTAACTGTGAGGGTACTGAACAGTTACGAAATTTTTACATCTTGCGAAAATGCCCTGAATATGAGATTATAGTAAAAAATATGTAAATTCTCAGAGAGGAGTGAAAAAATTGAGAACATTTGACAAATCAGCCAAACTCGATAATGTACTGTATGATGTAAGAGGCCCGGTGGTGGACGAGGCGGCGAAGATGGAGGAAGAAGGCAAGGAGATTCTGAAACTGAATATCGGAAATCCATATCCTTTTGGTTTTTCTGCTCCTCAGGAAGTAATCCTGGACATGCTGAGCAATATCCGTACATCACAGGGATATTCTGATTCCAAGGGTATCTTTTCAGCGCGTAAGGCGATCATGCAGTATGCACAGCTTCGAGGTATTCCGAATGTGACCATGAATGATATTTATACAGGAAACGGAGTCAGTGAGCTGATCAATCTGTGCATGCAGGCACTTCTGGATAACGGCGATGAGATTCTGATCCCGGCACCGGATTATCCGTTATGGACTGCAACGGCAACTCTGGCAGGAGGAAAGGTTGTACATTATATCTGCGATGAACAGTCTGACTGGTATCCGGATATCGAGGATATCAGAAGTAAGATCACAGACAGGACTAAGGCAATCGTTATCATTAACCCGAACAATCCGACAGGAGCCGTCTATCCGAAAGAAGTTCTGGAGCAGATTGCACAGATTGCCCGAGAAAAAGAGCTGATCATCTTTTCGGATGAGATTTATGACCGTCTGGTCATGGATGATTATAAGCATACATCTATCGCATCTCTTGCACCAGATGTATTCTGCGTGACGTTTTCCGGCCTTTCCAAATCCCACATGATTGCAGGCTTCCGTATCGGATGGATGATCTTAAGCGGTGCGAAGGATCGCGCAAAGGGATATATAGAGGGAATCAAGATGCTTTCATCTATGCGTCTCTGTTCCAATGTACCGGCGCAGGCAATCGTTCAGACAGCTCTTGGCGGTTACCAGAGTGTGACTGAGTATATAAAACCGGGCGGAAGGGTTTATGAACAGAGAGAATGTATCTACAATGCATTGAAGGATATTCCGGGAATCAGTGTTGTGAAGCCGCATGCGGCATTCTATATTTTCCCTAAGCTGGATATTGAGAAATTCAATATTACAGATGATGAGCAGTTTGCACTGGATTTCCTTCATGAGAAGCAGGTGCTTCTTGTGCCGGGAAAAGGCTTCAACTGGGGAGCACCGGATCATTTCCGCGTGGTTTATCTGCCGAATATCAGACAGCTTGAGACAGCATCACAGAAACTTCGGGAGTTTCTCAGTACATATCGTCAGGGAAAATAAGCTCTGAATTTTTGGGATAGACCAAAATCCGTTTTGATGGTATACTATATCTACTGCGTTATATAACTATGGCGGCAATTGGCGCTTGTTGAACTGCAGGAAAGAAAGCAGTAACAACACTTAGGAGGGAGAATGATCGAGAGAAATCAGAGGATTTGAAAGGAGAATATATATGTCAGGATTTAATATGCAAGTAACTCCGGAGATCGAACGGCTCACAGAGGCGTGCAAGGATCATACTACCATGGATATTTCTCTGTATGGCAAGTATGATGTAAAGCGCGGCCTGCGTGATATCAATGGTAAGGGTGTCCTTGCCGGTCTGACGCAGGTTTCTAATGTGCAGGCTGTTAAGGTTGTAGATGGTAAGGAAGTTCCCTGTGCAGGAAGTCTGTATTACAGAGGCTACAATATCAAAGACCTTACGGCCGGTTTTGTAAAAGATAAGCGTTTTGGATTTGAGGAGACAACCTATCTTCTTCTGTTTGGCGCACTGCCGGATGAGAAGCAGCTTGAGGAATTCAAGGAGCTTCTGGCAAATCAGAGGTCACTGCCGCGAAATTTTGTCAGAGATGTTATTATGAAAGCACCGGGACGTGACATTATGAATGCCCTGTCAAGAAGTGTTCTGACTTTGTATTCTTATGATAATAATCCGGATGATATTTCGCTTCCGAATGTACTGCGTCAGTGCCTGAATCTGATCAGTATCTTCCCGCTGTTGTCAGTATATGGTTATCAGGCGTATAATCATTATGTAAGAGGCAAGAGTCTTTATATTCATAATCCGAAGAAAGAACTTTCAACAGCTGAGAATATTCTTCGTATGCTCCGACCGGACAAGAAGTACACAGATCTTGAGGCGAAGATCCTGGATCTTGCGCTGATCCTTCATATGGAGCACGGCGGTGGTAATAACTCTACTTTTACCACACATGTGGTATCATCATCAGGAACGGATACATATTCGGCGATCGCTGCTGCACTGGGATCTCTTAAGGGACCGAAGCACGGTGGTGCCAACATCAAGGTAATCCAGATGTTCCAGGACATGAAGAAGGAAGTTAAGGACTGGGAAGATGAGGATGAGGTAAGAGAATATCTTAAGCGTCTTCTGCACAAAGAGGCCTTTGATAAGAGAGGTCTGATCTATGGTATGGGACATGCGATCTACTCTGTTTCCGACCCGAGAGCGGAAGTCCTGCGAAGCTTTGTAGAAAGTCTTGCCAAAGAAAAGGGACGTATGAAGGATTACAGACTGTACTCTATGGTGGAATGGATGGCGCCGCAGGTCATTGCAGAAGAACGTCGCATCTACAAGGGTGTCAGTGCCAATGTGGACTTTTACAGTGGTTTTGTTTACAGTATGCTGGATCTTCCGCTGGAACTGTATACACCAATGTTTGCAGTAGCCCGTATCGTAGGCTGGAGCGCACATCGTATGGAGGAGCTTATCAATACAGACAAGATCATTCGTCCTGCATACAAGAATGTGCTTCCTGAGGCACAGTATGTGCCGCTCAAAGAAAGATAAGACAGGAGATAAAAATGTTTCGGTGTTTTTTTCCGGATGAATATGTAGATTCTACATACGTGATCGATTTTGACAGGCTGTATCAGGAAGGATACAGAGGTCTGATCTTTGACATTGATAATACACTTGTACCGCACGGGGCACCGGCAGATGCACGCGCGATCGCGTTGTTTGAGCATCTTAAGGAGTTGGGATTTGGCTGCTGCCTTTTATCCAACAACCAGAGAAAGAGAGTTTCTTCCTTTAATGATGCGGTTGGTGTGAATTATATTGAGAACGCACACAAGCCTTCTGTGCGTAACTATAACAAGGCAATGGAGATTCTGGGAACGGACACCGGAAATACCATTTTTATCGGAGATCAGCTTTTTACAGATGTATACGGTGCCAAAAGAGCAGGAATCCGCAACATCCTGGTAAAGCCGATCAATCCAAAAGAAGAAATCCAGATTGTGCTTAAACGCTATCTGGAAAAAATAGTATTACACTTTTATAAGAAAGAGGAGGGGATTTCATGAACCATGTGGTGATCATCGGGTTTATGGGTTCAGGTAAAACAAGAGTAGGAAAACAACTGTCCAAGGATCTGGGATTATCATTTGTTGATCTGGAGAGACTTATCACAAGAAAGATGAATATGTCTGCCAGAGAGATATTTCAGCGGTTTGGTGAACCGTATTACCGTGCACTGGAGACAGTGGCACTCAAACAGTTTATCCAGGACAGTGAGCGCAGGGTTATTTCTCTGGGAGCAGGGCTTCCGCTGCAGGAGCAGAATGAGAAATATCTGAAAGAAGTCGGTACGATCGTTTATCTCAAAGGTTCACTGGCAACTCTTAAGAAGCGTCTGGAAGGCTCCAGCAAGGATCCGATGCTGGATGGAGATGACCGTGATGAGAAGATCAAGAAGCTTCTGAAGCAGAGAGATCCGGTCTATGAGAAGTTTGCAGACATTACGGTTGTTACCGGAGAAAAGCCGTTTGAGGAGCTTATTAAGGAAATCGAAGAGAAATTAGCTGCACAATAAAAAAAGTAGTTGAAAAATCTTCATGTGTATTATAAAATAATTAGCAGTGACAACATAAGAAGGAGGATATTAAAATGATTTCAGCAGGTGATTTCAAAAACGGTATCACACTTGAGATTGAAGGAAATGTATGTCAGATCGTTGAGTTCCAGCATGTAAAACCTGGAAAGGGCGCTGCATTCGTAAGAACCAAATATAAAAATATCATCACAGGAGCAGTTCTGGAAAGATCTTTCCGTCCTACAGAGAAATTCCCACAGGCACGTATCGATCGTGTAGATATGAGCTACCTGTACAATGATGGAGATCTTTACAACTTCATGAACGTTGAGACCTATGATCAGGTTGCACTGACCAAAGATCAGGTAGGCGATTCTCTTAAATTCGTAAAAGAGAATGAAGTAGTTAAGATTTGTTCCTGGAACGGCAATGTATATGCAATCGAGCCGCCTCTGTTCGTAGAACTTGAGGTTATTGATACTGAGCCGGGATTCGCTGGAAACACAGCACAGGGTGCTACCAAACCGGCAACTGTTGAGACAGGTGCACAGGTTCAGGTTCCGCTGTTTGTAAACCAGGGTGACAAACTTAAAATCGATACAAGAACAGGTGAATATCTGTCTCGTGTATAATTTATAAGAAATGATAGGATACCACCGGAGAGATTCGGTGGTATTTTTCACTTTATAAGAAATTACTCCGTAATGTTCCAATAAAGTAAAAAACGCTCCGCGAGGATGCGACCAGATATATCAGGTAAATCAGAGGAGAAAATATGGAATACAGAACACTGGGAAAAACAGGATTAAAGATTTCACGTATGGGATTTGGAGGGATTCCGATCCAGAAGATTGACGAGGAAGGTACAAGAAAGCTGCTTCACGAGATGATGGAGAAGGGAGTCAACTATATTGATTCTGCGAGAGGATATACGGTCAGCGAACAGTATATCGGCTATGGTCTGGAGGGAATCCGTGACAAATTTGTACTTGCAACCAAATCCATGTCCCGGACAAAAGAAGCAATGGCAGCAGATATTGAGACAAGTCTTGGAAACTTCCGCACAGACTATATTGATCTTTATCAGGTACACAATCCAAGTATGGAGCAGCTCGATCAGGTGATGGGAGAAGGCGGTGCACTGGAGGCTCTTATGGAGGCGAGGGCTGCCGGCAAGATCGGACACATCGGACTGACTGCACATTCTACAGAGGTTTTTGAGCGTGCACTGGAACTGGACTGGGTGGAAACGATCATGTTCCCATATAATATCGTTGAGCAGCAGGGAGCAGAACTGATTCACAAATGTGCGGAAAAGAATATCGGTTTTATTGTTATGAAACCGCTGGCGGGGGGCGCGATCGAGGATGCATCCCTGGCTCTTCGTTATGTCTGTTCCAATCCGGATGTGACCGTAGTAATCCCGGGAATGGCAGAGATACACGAACTGGAGCAGAACCTGGACGCATGTTCCAATACAGAGCCGCTTACGCAGGAAGAATTAAAGGAAATGGATAAAGTCCGCGAACAGCTCGGCACTGATTTCTGCCGCCGCTGTAACTACTGTGCCCCGTGTACTGTCGGAATCAATATTCCAAGTGTATTTCTGTTTGCCGGTTATCTTCAGAGATACGACCTGGCTGACTGGGCGAAGGATCGTTACAGTACGCTCAAGGTGAAGGCTTCTGCCTGCATCGGCTGCGGAAAGTGTGAGCCAAGATGCCCGTATCATCTGCCGATCCGTGAAAAACTGAAGAAGTGTGCTAGGGACATGGGAGAATAAAAATATTTGTAATCGTTTACAGTAATAAATATTTTTCACAGATTTTACATAAACCTGTACTGGATTTGACTTTTGTGCAATATAGTAGTCGGGAAAGTGTAAAATATTTGTGGAGGATACAAGACGATGAAACAGGAAGTCTATATGAACCGGGAATTATCCTGGCTGAAGTTTAACGAAAGAGTACTGGAGGAGGCAGAAAACGAGCAGGTTCCGCTTGCGGAGCGTCTTTCTTTTGAGGCAATTTATCAGAGTAATCTGGATGAGTTTTTTATGGTGCGAGTAGGATCTTTGCTGGACCAGATGATCTTATCCGGAGATGTGCGTGAAAATAAAACCAATATGACACCAAAGGAACAGATCCGGCAGATTCTCAAGGTCGTCCGCAAGCTGAATCAGCGCAAAGATGCGGCTTATGACACATTGATGGACAAGCTGGAGGAGACAGGTGTCAGCATGGTAGATTTTCACCGCCTCAGTATAGAGGAGAGCGCGTATCTGGAAGTGTTCTTTGATTCGGAAATCCTGCCTCTTCTTTCGCCTACAATTGTAGGAAAGCGTCAGCCGTTTCCTTTCCTGAAGAACAGGGAGATCTATGCAGTCTGCGTACTGCAGACAAAAAGCGGAAAGGAGAAGCTTGGAATCGTTCCGTGCAGTAAAGAGGTATTCCCGGAACTTGTGGAGCTTCCGACCAGAAATCGTTTCATGTTGGTGGAAGAACTGATCCTTCATTTTCTTCCGAAAGTGTTTACAGGATATAAGATTTTGTCCAAATCTTTGATGAGAATCACACGAAATGCAGATATTGATGCAGATGCACTTTATGATGAGGATCTGGATTACCGTGAATTTATGGTGGAACTGATCAAAAAAAGAAAGAAGCTGGCACCTCTTCGCCTGGAGTTATCCAGAGATATGGACGATACGATCGTCAAAATGCTCTGCAATTATCTGGATATTGATACTAGACAGGTATTTCGAAGCTTTGCACCGCTGGATCTGTCTTTCGTATTCAGGCTTCAGGATTGCCTGCGCACAAAACCGGAACTTTTCTTTGAAAAAAGAATTCCGCAGCCATCACCGGAGTTTGATCTGGATAAACCGATCCTGCCGCAGATCAGAGAGAAGGATAAGCTTCTTTCCTATCCATTTGAGAGTATGAAACCTTTTCTTCGTATGCTCCATGAGGCGGCAAATGACAAATCTGTCATTGCAATCAAGATGACTCTGTATCGTCTGTCACGTCAGAGCAAGGTGGTAGAGGCTCTGATCGAGGCGGCCGAAAACGGCAAGGAAGTTTTTGTTATGATCGAACTAAAGGCCCGTTTCGACGAAGAGAATAATATTGAGTGGTCCAGAAGGCTGGAGGAAGCTGGATGCCGCGTGGTTTACGGGCTGGATGGATATAAAGTACATTCCAAACTGTGTCTGATCACACGAAAGACAGAGGCGGGAGTGGAATATTATACCCAGATCGGAACTGGAAACTATAACGAAAAGACCAGCCGGCTTTATACAGATCTTTCTTATATGACTTCCCGGGTGGAAATCGGACTTGAGGCAGCAGATGTATTCCAGGCACTGGATAAGGGAGAAACGGTAAAGGATACAAGACATCTTCTGGTTGCCCCGAACTGTCTGCAGAATAAGGTGCTTACGATGATCGAAGAAGAGATCCATCATGCAAAAGCAGGTGAAGAGGCTTATATCGGACTCAAAATGAACTCACTCACGGACAAAAAAATCATTGACAAGCTGATCCGTGCATCGGAGGCCGGTGTCAAGATTGATATGGTGATTCGAGGAATCAACTGTCTGATCCCGCAGGTTCCGGGAAAAACCGACAATATTCGTGTGATCAGCATTGTGGGACGTTTCCTTGAACATTCAAGAATCTATATTTTTGGATGCGGGGAAAGAAAGAAGATTTATATTGCATCTGCAGACTTTATGACAAGAAATACTGTCCGCCGTGTCGAAGTAGCCACACCGATCTATGATCCTGAGATCGCACAGCGGCTGGAAGAGATGTTTATCACAATGCTCAGTGACAATCAGAAGGCCAGAGAAGAAGATGAAGAGGGAAATTATCATCTGATATACAGACAGGAAGATACGCCGCTGAATTCTCAGGAATTTTTCTATGAGTCTGCGTACAACAATGCCCTGTAATGAAAGATTGTGACCAAAAATTGACATTATTTAACTGTTACATAAAAAACTGCCATTATAATGGCAGTTTTTTTGTGCTTTTTTTTGACTTGTTATGTCGAAAAAGGATGTGATATAATAATCGGCAGTTGAGTTTTTAGGAGGCGAAAAAAAGTGAAATATCTAAGACAGTTTGGAATCATTCTTGCTGTGACCTGTGCGGGGGAAATTATGAAGTATTTTATCCCGCTTGCGATACCGGGCAGTATTTATGGGCTGATTCTGATGTTTGTGCTTTTGCTTACAAGAGTGATCAAGGTAGAGCACGTGAAAGAAACCGGTGAATTTCTGATTGAGATCATGCCACTTATGTTTATTCCGGCAGGTGCAGGACTTATTACTTCCTGGAGCCAGCTGCAGTCCTTTCTGGTGCCGCTTCTGGTGATCACGATCTTATCTACGTTTATCGTTATGATCGTTACAGGAAAGGTTACAGATTTCCTGATTTCCAGAAGAAGGGAGAAAAAGTAAGATGGACAATTTAGTTATGAGTTCAGCAACAGTAGGAATTGTGATCAGTCTGCTGGCATATGAGATCGGACTGGCAGCACAGCGTAAGTGGAAGCTGGCAGTATTAAATCCGCTCCTGATCTCGATTGTTCTGGTCATAGCATTTTTGCTGGTCTTTCATGTAGACTATGAGAGTTACAATCTGAGTGCCAAGTATTTAAGTTATCTTCTGACACCGGCGACCGTATGTCTGGCAATCCCGCTTTATCTGCAGCTGGATCTGCTGAAAAAAAATATCCTTGCGATCCTGGGAGGAGTTTTTTCGGGAGTGCTTGCAAGCCTTGGTTCCGTACTTGCCATGTCCGTGCTTTTTGGCCTGGATCACGCGGAATATGTGACTATGCTGCCGAAGTCCATCACAACAGCGATCGGTATGGGTGTTTCGGAGGAACTTGGTGGATATGTGACAATTTCTGTGGCAGTGATCATCATCACAGGAGTTCTTGGAAATATGTCAGCGGAATATATCTGCAAGCTGGTTCGTATTAAGAGCCCTATTTCGAGAGGACTTGCAATCGGTACAGCTTCTCATGCTGTAGGAACTGCAAGAGCAATGGAACTTGGAGAAGTAGAAGGTGCCATGAGCAGTCTGGCAATCGTTGTGTGCGGTCTCTGTACAGTTATCGGAGCTTCGATTTTTTCCTACATCTGGTAAATAAAATATAAAAATGACAAAATAACAAAATAACAAAAACCGTGAAATCAGTTGATTGATTTCACGGTTTTTGCTCTTTAGAAGTCGTTAAACAAATGCCGGAAGCTTATTCAGCCATTTTTTTCCGGACCAGATCAAATTCATCTGTGATCTCTGTGGATGGAGCTTTGGTAATAAGGCTTACAAGGATGATCATCACACTGGAGATAAGGAAGGCCGGAAGGAGTTCATAGAAATTAAGGAAGGAAACATTTGGACGAACCAGATATTTCCATACGAACACCATAACACCGCCGGAAACCATACCTGCGAGTGCTCCCTGCCAGTTGGTGCGGCGCCAGAACAGTGCGAAAAGTACGACCGGTCCGAAGACAGCGCCAAAACCAGCCCAGGCAAAGGACACGATATTAAACACAGAACTGTCCGGATTGCGGGCAATGATGACTGCGATCACTGCGATCAGAAGCAGGGTAACACGGTCTGTCAGCATCGTTTCCTGTCTTTTTTTCTTCTTCAGGATACTGCCAAGGAGGTCAGAAGAAACAGCAGAAGAAGCAGCCAGAAGCTGGGAGTCTGCTGTGGACATTGTGGATGCCAGAATTCCTGCAAGGATCGTACCGCCGAGCAGTGCCGGAAGAATACCGTAAGTACTTAAAAGATCGGCGATTTTGACGATAATAGTCTCAGAGTTAGAACCCTGAAGCATCTCAAGACTTCCTGCCTCTGTCATACCGAGACCGATCACACCGATCAGAACAGCAACAGCGAGGGAAATCACAACCCAGGTAGTTGCGACTCTTCTGGACAGAGAAAGCTTCTTTTCATCTTCGATTGCCATAAAGCGAAGGAGAATATGGGGCATACCAAAATAGCCCAGTCCCCATGCCAGCATGGAAACGATGTTGATGAGCGGATAAGCTGCTTCTGTGCCTGTTTCAGGGTTGTAAGTGGTCATCATGGTAAGATAGCCCGGCAGAGATTTTGCGTGGCTGATGACTGCGTCAGGACCACCTGCCACAGAGATACCGAAACAGAAAACAATGATCAGAGCAATGGACATGATAATGCTCTGGATAAAGTCTGTAGTGGACGCTGCAAGAAATCCTCCGAGAGTAGTATATGCTACAATGATCACTGCGCTGATGATCATGGCAGTAAGATAATTTACTCCGAATAAACTTGCAAAAAGCTTTCCGCATGCAGCAAAACCAGAGGCTGTGTATGGAATAAAGAAGATCACTATAAAAATAGCTCCGATCGACTGCAGAATCCTGCGCTTGTCTCTGAAACGATTGCTGAAAAAGGATGGTAAAGTGATAGAGTTTCCTGCCACATGTGTATAGAGGCGAATTTTTTTTGCCACGATTTTCCAGTTAAGGTATGTACCGATTGCGAGTCCGATTGCGGTCCAGCCGGCGTCTGCGATGCCGGAAAGATATGCGAGACCGGGAAGACCCATTAAGAGCCAGCTGCTCATGTCAGAGGCTTCTGCACTCATTGCAGTTACCAGCGGTCCAAGTTTTCGACCACCCAGATAGAAATCTGAAGTATCGTTGTTTTTTTTGGAACACAGATATCCGACAAAGAGCATTGCACCAAGATAGACAATGATTGCAAGCATGATACAGATGTGTGCTGTTGTCATAAGTTCCTCTCCCTTCTGAAGTTAAGATGCATAAATATGCATCTGTTAATATGCACATACATACAATATTATTAGAAAACCTTTTAAAAGTAAAGAAATTTTTGGGTAAAGAAAACTTCTTTTTTAAAAAAAAATAATTGATGAAAAAAGTGCCGAAAAAGCCGCAGAAACAATGGGGAAAGTGAAACAAAATGCCAAAAAATCTGTCGAATTTTTTCATTAATTGTCTGACGAATGTGGTTGACGAAAGAGGAGATTCTTCTTAGAATAAATATGAAACCTATAGTATTGCACAAACGGAGGATGGAAAATTGGAAAAAAAGACAGAAGTTGTAATTGTAAATTACATCGAAAAAATGCTGGGAGAAAGGAGAGAAAAGATAATTGAATCTGATGAATATATCCGGCAGGATATAGAGGATCTTAAGGAACTGGAAGAAAGATACGCCAGTATGAAGATTCCATATATGTTTCGAAGGGTGATAGATGACTATATTGCCTGCATGGAATCAAAGAGTGAAAGATATGCAGATCTTTCTTATATTAAAGGTATGGGAGATGCGATTTCACTTCTCAAAAACATAGGTGCCCTGAATAGTCAGGAGACACTGAGCATGAATGTGGAATAATTAATAAAACAATATCCTTTATGCAATAAAAGAGTATATTTATTTTATATTTCAAAAGGCATAGCCGGGGAAATCCGGTGACGCAAAACTATAGGGTCTAAGCAAAAAACAATGTATGACAGCCAGTTGCAACTACAGGATAATTATAGATCTTTTAAAATCAAGCAAAAGATAAACAATCAGTAATGAAACGACTATAAACAGTTACAGACAATTCACAAATAAATGACGATTATACATAGGTTAAGGGCTCACAGATGATCAGATGAAATGATTATCTGTGAGCCCTTTTAAGATGTTCCATAAATGGACCTGAGGGGAATCGAACCCCTGTCCGAAAGCCTGTCCCTTGCGGTATCTCCCATCACAGTCGCTGATTTAACATTCCCTTGGCAGTACGCCCACCGACAGGCTTACTGCTTTAGTAGCTTCATGATACATCTGCCGGGGCAAAGCTTACCCGACAAGGTTTCTCACATAGTCGACACCAGATTCCTGATGTGTGAGTGCATCAGGGCTGATGAGCAGCGCTTAGGCTGCTAACGCGTACTGTTCGTCTGCGTTTATATTTAGTTTCCCGATTGATACGCAGTTCAGGAGTCTGCGGATGGCTGCCTCAACTTCGAAGCCCCCGTCGAAACCAGTACAAGCCCCAAACGTTTGGTCATAAGATCTGTAAGAATCTTCTGAAAAATACTGGTAAACAGACGATGTTTTGTTTTAACTGTTCTTTATTATATGCAATAAGCATTCTGCTTGTCAAGGAAAACAGCAGTTTTTTCTGAAATAAAAATATGAAGAGTCTGAAAGGTTAGTCTTGACAGAAATGGGTTAGATGGTATAAACTTACAATAGTTTCAATAAACTAACTGAACGGACGGGAGTGAACACAATGGAAGCACTGAGAGAGACCATATTTAATGATACATTGGATTCTGATAGGAATTCCTGCCGTGATCAGCAATACCAGCGGAGTAATATGCAGAGAAGTGCGATTATGAACAAACTTCGTCAGGCCGGCTGCAGAATTACAAAGCAGAGAAAAATCATATTGGACATCATTTTACAGGAAGAATGTACCTGTTGTAAGGAAATTTATTTTCTGGCAGCCAGGAAAGATCCGAATATTGGAATGGCTACGATCTACCGGATGATCAATCTTCTGGAGGAGATGGGAGCACTTAAGAGAAAACGTGCCTATCGCATCTGCGATGAAGAAACTATGGTAAATATCTGCAGTATCAGACTGGATGATCATACCAACGTTCGTCTGGATGGAGAGAAGCTGCGCCAGGTGATTGAAAGAGGAATGGAATCCTGCGGTTACCTGAATAACAGACGGGTAAGGAGCATTTCTGTGGAGCGTGGTGAGTAACCGCTCTTCACAGAAATTTTGAAAGGATACAGTGTAAAAGCTTATATTTTTACACATTAATGAGAAAATTTCTCAGAAAAGTAAATTGTTCTGGACTTTTGAAGAAGGAAGAATATAATGTCATTAATGTCAAAATATGGAAGCGGATTTCAATGTTCTGGCAGATGCAGCAAATGATTGAAACAAAAAATAACTTACAGGAGGTTTAAGATAATGATCAAACTTAACACAAAACACAGCGGACTTTTTGCAGCAGGAGTGGTATTTGGAACAGCGGGTATTAAAGTGCTTTCCAGTAAAGATGCAAAGAAACTTTATACGAATTGTACAGCAGCAGTTCTTCGTGCAAAGGACTGTGTCATGAAGACAGTATCCAAGGTTCAGGAAAATGCAGAGGATATCTATGCTGAAGCTAAGCAGATCAATGAGGACCGTGCTGCCGCAGAAGAAATCTTTGAAGATGCCGCAGAGGAAGAGACCGTAGAAGAGACAGAAGAAACAACAGAAGAAACAGCAGAAGAAACAGCAGAAGAATAAAAAACAGGAATACCTGTGGTGATGAAGATCATTGCGGGAGGAAAGATGATATGAAATTCAAAATAGAACATCAGATCAGAGGCAGGATGAGGATTCATCTCTGCCAAAAAAGAATGACCTGCCGTCAGGCAGATCAGCTGGAGTACTTTCTCAGAGGGCTTGAAGGCGTGACCACGGCAAAAGTGGCAGAACGCAATCAGGATGCCGTGATCTGTTATGATGGAGACAAGACAGAAATTCTGAAAGCTGTGCAGAGGTTTTCTTACAGTCATGCGGAGGCACCGGAAAGCTATCTTCAGAACTCCGGGCGGGAGATGAACAGTGAATACTGGGAAAAAATGGTAAATCATGTTGTGATCCATTATGGAAAGAAGCTTTTTCTTCCGATGCCGATAAGGACAGTGCTTACTACGCTGCGTTCTGTAAAATATATCTGGAAAGGTGTCCGTACACTTGCCAGACGAAAGATAGAAGTTTCGGTTCTTGATGCGACAGCAATTGGAGTATCCATTTTCCGCGGTGATTTTGCAACAGCATCTTCTGTCATGTTCCTGCTTGGATTTGGAGAAATCCTGGAAGACTGGACACATAAGAAATCCGTAGATGATCTTGCAAGAAGTATGTCTTTGAATGTAAGTAAAGTATGGCTTGTGACAGAAGAAGGAGAAGTGCTTGTAAATTCAGATCGTATCAGACCGGGAGACGAGGTCAGGATCCGTATGGGAACAGTGATTCCATTTGACGGCGTTGTCACGGCCGGAGAGGGAATGGTCAATCAGGCATCTCTTACGGGAGAGTCCATGCCGGTTGCAAAACGGGAATCGAGTTATGCATATGCAGGAACAGTTGTCGAGGAAGGCGAGATCACTATCTGTGTCAAAGAAACGACAGGTTCCACCAAGTTTGAAAAGATTGTCACAATGATCGAAGAAACCGAGAAACTGAAATCAGCAGTGGAAAGTAAAGCAGAACATCTTGCAGACAGCCTGGTTCCATACACACTTGCCGGAACAGGACTTACATATCTGCTTACCAGGAATGTGACCAGGGCATTATCCATTCTTATGGTGGATTTCTCCTGTGCACTGAAGCTTGCAATGCCGATTTCTGTTCTTGCGGCAATACGTGAAGCGAACGCACACAAGATCACCGTCAAGGGAGGCAAATTCCTGGAAGCAGTTGCAGAAGCGGATACGATTGTGTTTGATAAGACAGGAACTCTGACAAAGGCACAGCCGACAGTTGTAGATGTTGTCTCCTTTAACGGAGATTCAGGAGATGATCTTCTTCGTCTTGCTGCCTGCATGGAAGAGCATTTTCCGCATTCTATGGCAAAGGCTGTCATGGATGCGGCCAGAAACCGAGGTCTGACTCATGAAGAAATGCATTCGAAGGTAGAATATATTGTGGCACATGGTATTTCTACAACGATAGATGGAAGAAAGGCTGTTATCGGAAGCCATCATTTTGTGTTTGAAGATGAGAAATGCAAAATCCCGGATGGAATGGAAGAAAAATTTGCAGAACTTCCACCTGAATATTCACAGCTGTATCTTGGCATCGAAGGAGAACTGGCGGCTGTTATCTGTATTGAGGATCCGCTTCGTGCGGAGGCACCTGGTGTGATCCGGAAACTGCGTGAAGCAGGATTTAAACAGATTGTCATGATGACGGGTGACAGTGACCGCACAGCCAGGGCTATCGCGTCAAAGGTTGGTGTTGATGAATACTATTCTGAAGTACTTCCGGAAGATAAAGCAAGATTTATTGAAGAAGCCAGAAAAAATGGACATAAAGTGATCATGGTCGGGGATGGAATCAATGATTCTCCTGCACTTTCGGCTGCTGATGTGGGCGTTGCGATCAGTGACGGAGCAGAACTTGCAAGAGAAATCGCAGATATCACGATAGGGGCAGACGATCTCTCTGTAATGGTTACCCTCAAAGAAATCAGTAACGGACTGATGGCAAAGATACACAGAAACTACAGACGCATTGTGGGAATCAACGGAACACTGATCGCACTTGGTGTGACAGGTGTGATCCAGCCAACGACTTCTGCGCTTCTTCATAATACATCTACTTTATTGATTGGCATGGATTCCATGAAATCGGTAATTTGAAAAAAGTTAAACGCAAAAAACTATTGACAGTGCAGGAAAAATATAGTACTATCCTAGTAGTTAGTTAATACTAACGACGGAGTGAAGATTACGCATATGGAGACATATGCGTAACTTTTAAAACACGGGTTAGTTAGAACTAACGATATTCCTGCGTATAAACGGTGAAAGCCGGAAATTTCTTTCTCCTGCAGGATGCATCATGAGCGAAATGGGGGTAACCAAATGTTAGAATCAGATATTGTTGCGCACTGCGCTCCGACGCTTGCAGGGATAAAGACGGCAAATATGTTTAATTATCTGCCGGATGATATGGAAAAACTGCATCAGGAGATACAGGAAGAAAACTGTAAGCTGAATAGTAAAGGTGTCTATGTGGAAATACTTCGGACAGGTGAGAAGAGGGCTTTGATATATGTCTATCGAAAAAACAGACTGGAAGCTGATCTGAACAGGAAAGGAGCAGAGAGTATTCTTCAGACCTGTGGATATGAATGTGGGGAGACAGACTGCTGTCTTCGAAAGCTTCAGGAGCGCTTTTTTCAGTATGAATGTTTTCCGCATGAGGTGGGACTGTTTCTGGGTTATCCGCTGGATGATGTGGCAGGATTTATTGAACAGAAGGGAAAAAATTACAAGTGCTGTGGAATCTGGAAGGTTTATGGAGATGAGCATAAGAGCCGGATGACTTTTCAGAAGCTGAAGAAGTGTTCAGAAATCTATCAGAGATTATTTGCGGATGGCAGAAGCATTCTCCAGCTTACGGTGGCAGCATGATCAAGGACCAAGAAAGGACAAGGTAAAAGAATATGAGTAAAGTAGCAGTTGTATACTGGAGTTCTACAGGAAATACAGAAAGCATGGCCAATGCAGTGGCAGATGGTGCAAAAGCAGCAGGTGCAGAAGTGTCTGTATTCGAGACAGCTGATTTTGATGCAGCAAAAGTGGATGGATTTGATGCGATTGCTTTTGGATGCCCGGCTATGGGTGATGAGGTTCTGGAAGAGGATGAGTTTGAGCCGATGTTCAGTTCCTGTGAGGCAAAGCTTTCCGGCAAAAAGATCGGGCTTTTTGGATCCTATGGCTGGGGAGATGGAGAATGGATGCACAACTGGGAAGATAAATGCAGAGAAGATGGAGCACTTCTTGTCTCAGATGGTGTAATCTGCCAGGAAGAGCCAGACGATGAAGCAGTAGAAAAATGCAAAGAACTGGGAAAAGCTCTGGCATAAATGAAAGAATAAATAAAAGAATAAATGAAAGATGCTGCCGTCAGAAACCATTATCTTTTATGAAGATGGCTGTAACTGTTCACAGGTAATATCCCGCGAGGTGTTTTGTCATGTATATGACAAAATCCCGAGACATACGGGGCAAAATCCCATCACCGAAGGTGATATGGAATGGATTTTGACCAAGTTACTGCGAACGGAGTGAACAGTAACAGATGGTTTTCTGAGGCAGCATTTTTGTTGCTGTTCACATTTGCTTTTATAAAAGGATGAACAGTAAATTTCGTATATTGCAATAAAACAGATCTTATATTATACTGTACAGCAGAATAGTGGTAGCTGTTCACAGGTAATATTCCGCAAGGGATTTTGCCAAAGCTGCTGTGAGCGGAGTGAACAGTAACGATTAATATACAGTATTTTATGAGAAGGAATTTACAGAATGAGCAGAATATATCAGCAGCGTGCCAGAATCCTGGTAATAGACAATTCAGAGATCAACAGAGAAATGTTGAATGATATTTTGGGGGAAATCTATGAGATAAAACTGGCAGGAAGTGGTCGTGAGGCTCTGGAAATCCTTGAAAAAGAACACTGGAATCTGGAACTGGTGCTTCTGAAGCTGGAGATGCCGGACATTGATGGATACGAACTCCTCAGAATCATGGGAGAGAAGAAGTGGCTGGATGAGTTTGCTGTGATCGCTGTGATTGCAAGTCTGACTGCAGATGTTAAGAGAGCATACAGACTTGGAGCCTGTGACTGTTTCAGACTTCCTTTTGTTACAAGTATACTGAATCACCGTATCGAGAATGCAATTGCCACTCATGAGAAGGAATACAGAGATTATCTCACCAGAGCCTACAATCGCCGGGGATTCGTCTATATGGTAGAAAGATTCCTGAATCATTGCGAGGACAGAACCAGATATGGAATCCTGTACTTTAACATTAAGAACTTTAAAGCAACAAATGAGCTTCTTGGTGTAAAGGAGGGAGACTGCATCCTTCAAAGTTTCTGCAAGAGTATAGAGAGGTCTTTTTTGCATCCTGTTTATACAGCAAGGGTAGAAGCAGATCATTTCGTGAGTTTTGTGGAGCGTGACAAGATCTCTCTGAAGAAGCTGGAAGAGTTTTGTAATCAGATTTTTGAAATTTACAATAAGAAGATTCGTGTGCACAGTTGCTGTGGCATTTTTTATCTGAAGGATGAGAATATGCCCGTGGCAGGGATGGTCGACCGGGCTAAGCTCGCAAAGCAGCACATTGTAGATGAATACCTTAAGCCATATGCAGTGTTCGATCAGAAGATGGAGATGGAATATATTGATAAGGCGGAAATCGCAGCTGCATTCGAAGAAGCAATCGTAAATGAAGAACTGGAAGTGTATTATCAGCCGATTGTAGACCCTGTTACAGGCAGGATTATGTCAGCGGAGGCATTGGTTCGTTGGATACATCCAAAGAAGGGATTTATTTCTCCTGGTATATTTGTACTGAAACTGGAGGAGGATGGCTCTGTTTCCAGACTTGACCGTTATGTTTTTCAGAAGGTGCGTTCCTATATCTCGGGCAGATATGAGAAAGGGCTGAAGGTTGTTCCGGTTTCCATGAATCTTTCATGGATGGATTTTTATGATGAGGCACTGATCGATGAAATCGTCGATTTTCTCGAACATCCGGAGTTTCCGTCGGAACTGATCCGGTTTGAGATCACAGAAACTTCCTATGCGGCACTGGAGGAGAATGTCGGTAGGGTTCTGAACAAGATCAAGAAAAAAGGAGCATGGATTCTTCTGGATGATTTCGGAA
The DNA here is from genome assembly GCF_020538025.1 of Blautia sp. MSK17_66. Classification (NCBI taxonomy): domain Bacteria; kingdom Bacillati; phylum Bacillota; class Clostridia; order Lachnospirales; family Lachnospiraceae; genus Blautia; species Blautia sp. MSK17_66. Next base: position 84,133 of record NZ_JAJBNQ010000004.1, on the reverse strand, counting down.
GTGGATATTCCTCCTTCAACATGCTTCAGAGGTTTTCCTTTGATATCCTCAAGATCGATATGTCTTTTACGAGAGAGATTGAGATGAATTCAAGGACAAGAAGGCTGATTCCACTGATCATAGAGACAGCACATGCACTGGACGCCAAAACCGTGGCAGAGGGTGCAGAAACAAAGGAACAGGTGGAATTCCTCAGAAACCATGGCTGCGATTACATTCAGGGATATTATTTCTACAGACCGTTGAAAAAAGATGAGTTTTCGGAAAAACTGGATCAGAATTCCTGAAAATGTTCACAAAACAAACATAAATCTCTGATAAGATAACAGCATATGAACGACAGAGGAAGCGGTGTAACTGTTTACAGGTAATATCCCGCGAGGTGTTTTGCCATGAATATGGCAAAATCCCGAGACATACGGGGCAAAATGCTATCACCGAAGGTGATTTGGAATGCATTTTGACCAAGTTACTGTGAACGGAGTGAACAGTAACAAAGCGGTCATTGTGAGCAGTGACAAGAAAATTTGATTGGAGGAATCAGAGATGGAAGCCCCGAAAATTCTTATAGTAGATGATGAAAGCCGTATGAGAAAGCTGGTGAGAGACTTTCTCGAAAAAAAGAATTTCCAGGTTCTGGAGGCCGGTGACGGCGAAGAAGCAATGGATATTTTTTATGAAGAAAAGGATATTGCCCTTATACTTCTGGATGTTATGATGCCGAAAATGGATGGTTGGGAAGTATGCAGGGAGATCCGTAAGAATTCCAAGGTGCCGATCATCATGCTGACAGCACGTGGGGATGAGAGGGATGAACTCCTGGGATTTGACCTTGGAGTGGATGAATACATCTCAAAACCGTTCAGCCCGAAGATTCTGGTTGCGAGAGTGGAGGCCATTCTTCGAAGAACAGGACAGGATGCAGGAAATGATGTTCTGTCAGCCGGTGGAATTGTGATCGATAAGGCCGCACATCAGGCGACTGTTGACGGGGAGCCTATGGAACTGAGCTTTAAGGAATTTGAACTCCTGACATACTTCCTTGAGAATCAGGGAATTGCTCTTTCCAGGGAAAAGATTCTGAATTCCGTATGGAATTATGATTATTTTGGAGATGCCAGAACCATTGATACGCATGTCAAGAAACTGAGAAGTAAGATGGGTGCGAAGGGAGAATATATCAAGACAGTCTGGGGAATGGGTTATAAATTTGAGGTGGATGAATCATGAAATGTTTACACGAAGATTCAGCTAAGAAGCACAAGACCAGGAAATTTCATCCGCTTCGCCGACAGATAGCAGTCCTGTTTATCGGACTGCTTCTTCTTTCTATGATCGTCATAACACTGATCAACGGACTGTTTCTGGAACATTATTATATCAGCAGGAAAACAGAAGTTCTGAGAGAGGCGGTGCAAAATCTGGAAAGTCTTGACGTAGTAACGGACTCGGACGGAAACAGCAGTGCAGAAATCTCAGATCAGATATTTAAGGACTGCTCTGAGAATAATCTTACCTGGGTGATGATCACAGCGGATGGTCAGACGATATGTGCTGTCGGAAGCAATGAGGATCTGCTGGAGGCCCGGCTGGTAGGATATATTTACGATCTGGACCGGAAGAAGGGTAAGGAAAAAGTCCTTCAGAAGTATGACAGCTATGTGATCCAGCAGGTAAGTGACCGCTTTGCGGGAATGGAGTATGTAGAAAGCTGGGGAGAACTGGGAAATGGATGCTATTTTCTGATCCGTACCCCGCTGGAGAGTATTCGTGAGAGTGTTGCAATCTCCAACAGTTTTTATTTCTACGTGGGTCTTGTGATCATTGCTCTGAGCGGACTGATGATCTGGGTGGTCACGAAGCGTATCACAAAGCCTATCAGTGAACTGACGCGGCTTTCTACCAAGATGAGTGAACTGGATTTTGATGCAAAGTATCACAGCCAGGCAGGTAATGAGATTGATGAGCTTGGAGAGAACTTCAACAGAATGTCCGAACAGCTGGAAAAGACAATCTCAGAGCTTAAATCAGCGAACAATCAGCTCCTTAAGGACATCGAAAATAAGGAAAAGATTGACAGGATGCGTCAGGAGTTTTTGAATAATGTTTCTCATGAGCTTAAGACGCCGATCGCACTGGTGCAGGGATATGCAGAAGGCCTTAAAGAAAATATCTCTGATGATCCGGAGAGCAGAGAATTTTATTGTGATGTGATCATGGATGAAGCGGCCAAGATGAACAAGCTTGTCAAGAATCTGCTGACACTGAATCAGCTGGAATCCGGCCGGGATGAGGTGACCATGGAGAGATTTGATATTGTAAGTCTGATTCGGGGAGTCCTCCAGTCTATGGATATCATGATCCAGCAAAAAGAGGCAAAAGTGAATTTTGAAGCATTGGATCCGGTATATGTCTGGGCAGATGAGTTCAAGATTGAAGAAGTTGTGACGAATTATACCAGCAATGCACTGAATCACTTGAATGGCGAGAAGGAAATTGAAATCCGTGTGCTGCCTGAGGATGACCGTGTCCGGGTAACGGTATTTAATACAGGAACTCCGATCCCGGAGGAGGATATTCCGAAACTGTGGAACAAATTTTACAAGGTAGATAAGGCAAGAACCAGGGAATATGGTGGAAGCGGAATCGGACTTTCCATCGTAAAAGCGATCATGGAAAGTCTGCATCAGCAGTATGGTGTGCAGAATTATGATAACGGAGTCGAATTCTGGTTCACACTGGACCGCAAAAATGATTAAAAAAGGAGCGGATGGAAAGAAATTACTTTGCATCTGCTTCTTTTTGCTGTATACTTGCTTACATGACAGTTGCTTTTTGGAGAACTGTGTTATATGAAAAAAGACAGGATGTGAGACGCGAATGATAGGTATTATTGATTATGATGCAGGGAATATCAAAAGTGTAGAAAAGGCACTTGCATATCTTGGGGAGGAAACGGTTGTATCTCGTGATCCCGAAGTGCTGACAAAGGCAGACAAGGTGATTCTTCCTGGTGTTGGAAGCTTTGGAGAGGCAATGGAAAACCTGCATAAGTATGGTCTGGTTCCGGTAATAAAGGATATGATAAAGGAAGGAACTCCTTTTCTTGGAATCTGTCTGGGGCTGCAGCTCCTTTTTGAGAGCAGCGAGGAGACACCTGGCGTTGAGGGGCTTGGAATCCTGAAGGGCAGAATCCTCCGAATTCCACCATCTCCGGGACTTAAGATTCCACATATGGGATGGAATTCCCTGCATCTGCAGAATAATGGAAGATTGTTTAAGGGCATTCCGGAAGATACGTATGTTTATTTTGTGCATTCCTATTATCTTCAGGCAGAAGAACCGGAGATTGTAAAAGCAGTGACAGATTACAGCACGACGATTCATGCTTCTGTTGAGAAGGACAATGTATTTGCCTGCCAGTTCCATCCGGAAAAAAGCAGCAGATATGGTCTTAAGATTCTCGAAAACTTTGCAAAACTTGAGAAGGAGGGGAACTGAAATGTTTACAAAAAGAATCATTCCCTGTCTGGATGTAAATAACGGCCGGGTGGTAAAAGGCGTTAATTTTGTGGATCTTAAGGACGCAGGAGATCCGGTGGAGATTGCCAGAGCCTATGATGCAGCAGGCGCAGATGAACTTGTTTTTCTGGATATCACGGCATCCTGCGAGGAACGTGATACCGTTGTGGATATGGTGCGGCAGGTTGCAGCGAATGTTTTTATCCCGTTTACCGTAGGCGGCGGCATTCGTACAGTAGAGGATTTCAGGAAACTTCTCCGTGAGGGTGCAGACAAGATCTCTGTCAATTCTGCGGCGATCGATCGTCCGGAACTGATCACAGAGGCAGCAGAGAAGTTCGGAAGCCAGTGCGTGGTCGTTGCAATCGATGCCAAGAGAAGACAGGATGGCGGCTGGAATATCTATAAACATGGCGGACGACTGGATACAGGCATTGATGCCATTGAGTGGGCCAAGAAGGTTGAGAAGCTCGGTGCGGGTGAAATCCTTCTTACCAGTATGGATTGTGATGGCACCAAGGCAGGATATGACATTGAGCTTACCAGAGCGATCGCGGATGCAGTTTCTGTTCCGGTCATTGCATCCGGAGGTGCGGGAACTCTGGAGCATTTTTATGATGCACTGACAGAAGGCAGTGCGGATGCGGCACTGGCAGCATCTTTATTCCATTACAAAGAACTGGAGATCCGTCAGGTAAAGGACTATCTGGCAGAGAAAGGGATTTCCGTCCGAAGATAAGAGGTGATAGGAAATGGCTCCTTTATCAGGAGAGTGGCTGGAAGCATTAAAGGGAGAATTCCATCAGCCATATTATTCGAAGTTATACAAAACAGTGATGCAGGAATACCAGACACAGAAGATTTTTCCTCCGGCAGAGGATATGTTTAATGCATTTCATTTTACCCCGCTGAGTCAGGTAAAAGTCGTGATTCTCGGACAGGATCCATATCACAATGACGGACAGGCGCATGGACTTTGCTTTTCTGTCAAAAGAGATGTGGAGATTCCGCCGTCACTGGTTAATATTTATCAGGAACTGCATGACGATCTGGGATGCTATATTCCGGATAATGGTTATCTGGAAAAGTGGGCGAAACAGGGAGTGCTGATGTTGAACACAGTGCTGACTGTCCGTGCACATCAGGCAAACTCTCACAGGGGCATCGGCTGGGAGCAGTTTACCGATGCAGCGATCCGAATCCTGAATGAACAGGACCGGCCGATTGTTTTTCTTCTGTGGGGACGTCCGGCACAGACCAAAAAATCCATGCTCAATAATCCGAAGCATCTAATCCTGGAGGCTCCGCATCCAAGTCCGCTGTCTGCGTACAGAGGCTTTTTTGGGTGCCGTCATTTCAGCAAAACCAATGAATTCCTGCTTCGCAACGGGCTGGAGCCGATCGACTGGCAGATCGAGAATAAGACAGAACAGGAAAATAAGGAGTGAACATGAATCAGAAGAACAATTTAGTCAAAAACGCGTCTTTTCTGATGATCGCGGCAATGATTTCAAAGGTTATCGGGTTATTATACAAAAGTCCGCTTTCTTCGATCGTAGGAAATATGGGAATGGGATACATCAGTCTTGCCCAGAATGCCTATATGATCCTTCTGATGATTGCTTCTTTCAGTATTCCTCAGGCAGTCTCCAAGCTGATCTCTGAGAGGATTGCTTTAAAGGATTACAAAAACGCACAGAAAATTTTTCATGGTTCTCTGATCTATGCGGCAATCGTAGGCGGAATTGTGGCACTGGTGTGTTTGCTTGGGGCGAGGTTCATCATTCCGAGTAATCAGCCCAATGCGGTGCTGGCACTGCAGATTTTGTCACCTACGATTTTTCTTTCAGGAATTCTTGGCGTGTACAGGGGATATTTTCAGGCATACAGAAATATGATGCCTACTTCAATTTCGCAGATCCTTGAGCAGATTTTTAATGCGGCAGTCAGTCTGATCGCTGCGTGGATGTTCATCAAGTATTTTGCGGATGGAAGTGATGGCAGCGTTGCAAAATGGGGTGCTGCCGGTTCTACGGTGGGAACGACTGCAGGTGTTGTGATCGCACTTCTGTTTATGCTTCTTGTGTATGGTGTGAATCGCAGAAATATCAAGAGAAGAGTAGCAGGAGATCGTTATCATGAGGCAGAATCTTATGGTGAGATCCTGAAATTGATCATCCTGATCGTATCGCCGATCATCCTGAGTTCTTTTATTTACAATATCAACGGATACTTAAATGGTGTACTGTACTCGGAAATTATGGGAAAACATGGCATGAACGCTGATACGATCAGTATGCTTTATGCAGAATATGCCACTTATTTCATGAGTATCATCAATATTCCACTGACACTCTCCAGTGCGGCACCGACCTCTATGATACCGGAGGTTTCTGCTCTGTATGCGACTGGCGATATCGATGAAACAAGGAGAAGAGTAGACCAGACGGTACAGCTTTCCATGTTTATTTCCATTCCGTGTGCAGTCGGTCTTGCTGTCCTGGCACAGCCGATCGTATCTCTGCTCTTTGGAGGAACAAACGGTGTTGCAGGGAAGCTTCTTATGCTGGGTTCCTTTACGATCCTCCTGAATGGAATGTCCAATATTTCCAACGGTGTGCTTCAGGGAATCGGAAAGCCGAAGATCCCGATGATGACAGCAGCGGTGGCACTTGTGGTTGATGTGATCGCGGTTGTGTTGCTTCTGATGTTTACGGATCTTGGAATTTATGCACTTCTGGTTGCAATGATTATCTATGCGATTGTTGTATGTGTGATGAATGATATCTTTATGAAAAAATATCTGGATTACAGGAATCCATGGAAGACCGCCTATGTAAGCCCGATCATTGCTTCTGTTGTTATGGGAGTAGTGGCAGCAGGGGTATATTATGGATTACATGCCATAGTGCCGTCCAATATTATCTGCCTTGGTGTGTCGATCATCCTGGCAGCGGCAGCGTATTTTCTGGTTTATGTTCTGGTCGATAAGAGCGCTTCCGAGCGGCTCCTTCGAATACCGGGCGGGACGTATCTTGTCAGAATTGCAGATAAATTTCACAGATAATGAACAAAAGAGCATTTTCGGAATCTCTCCGAAAATGCTTTTTCCAAGTATACAATACTACCTGTGAACAGTTATTTTCAATACAGAAGAGTAACAAAATTCTGAAGTTGGTCATTGTCATTTGAAAAAGTTTGTCGTATAATGTTACGGAATTCGATTAAAAAACACTTTTAATAAGAAGTAATACATTTTATTACAAAGAAACACGTTACATTCATAACTGTATGATACGGTTTATGACGAGGAGGTCGATTTATTGAATACATACACATTGGGAATTGACATCGGATCCACGACAGTAAAAATTGCGATTCTTGATGAGCAGGAGAGTCTTTTGTTTGCAGATTACGAGCGTCATTTTGCAAACATTCAGGAAACACTGGCTGATCTTCTGGAGAAAGCTCAGGGGAAACTTGGGGAAATGACACTTTGTCCGGTCATCACAGGTTCCGGTGGTCTGACACTTGCAAACCATCTGGAAATTCCGTTTGTGCAGGAGGTCATCGCAGTTTCAACTTCGCTGCAGAAGCTTGCACCAAAGACGGATGTTGCGATCGAACTTGGCGGCGAGGATGCCAAGATCATTTATTTTGAGGGCGGAAATATTGAACAGAGAATGAATGGTATCTGTGCCGGTGGTACGGGTTCCTTCATTGATCAGATGGCATCTCTGCTTCAGACAGATGCACCTGGACTGAACGAATATGCGAAGAATTACAAGGCTCTTTATCCGATTGCTGCAAGATGTGGTGTGTTTGCAAAGACAGATATCCAGCCGCTGATCAACGATGGTGCAACAAAAGAAGATCTTTCCGCGTCTATTTTCCAGGCGGTAGTCAATCAGACGATTTCCGGACTGGCATGTGGTAAACCAATCCGTGGTCATGTGGCATTCTTGGGAGGACCGCTGCATTTCCTTTCTGAACTGAAAGAAGCGTTTATCAGAACATTGAAACTGGATGAGGAGCATACGATCGTTCCGGACAATTCTCATCTGTTTGCTGCAATTGGTTCTGCATTGAATGCAAAGAAGGATGTGACCGTTTCCCTGACAGAACTCAAAGACAGACTTCGCCATTCGATCAAACTGGATTTTGAAGTAGAGCGTATGGAGCCGTTGTTTGCATCAGAAGAAGATTATGAAGCTTTCAATAAACGTCAGTCCTCCTATAAGGTCAAAAAGGGAGATCTGGCTTCCTATAAGGGAAATTGCTATCTTGGTATCGATGCGGGGTCTACTACGACCAAGACTGCTCTGGTAGGAGAAGACGGAACACTTCTGTATTCTTTTTACAGCAGCAATAATGGAAGCCCACTGAAGACCGCCATCCGTTCTATTCAGGAGATTTATTCCATACTTCCGGATGATGCACAGATCGCCTATGCATGTTCTACAGGATATGGAGAAGCACTGATGAAGGCAGCCTTTCTTCTGGATGAGGGAGAGGTTGAAACAGTGTCCCACTATTATGCGGCAGCGTTCTTTGACCCGGAGGTCGACTGTATTCTGGACATCGGCGGACAGGACATGAAGTGCATCAAGATAAAGAATCAGACCGTAGACAGCGTACAGCTGAATGAGGCGTGTTCTTCTGGATGCGGATCCTTTATTGAAACATTTGCAAAGTCACTGAATTACAGTGTGCAGGATTTTGCAAAGGCTGCTCTTTATGCACAGCATCCGATCGATCTCGGAACCCGCTGTACTGTATTTATGAACTCCAAGGTAAAGCAGGCACAGAAGGAGGGAGCGGAGGTATCGGATATCTCTGCGGGTCTTGCCTATTCTGTTATCAAAAATGCTCTTTACAAGGTTATCAAGGTGTCTGATGCGACAGAGCTTGGCAGACATATTGTGGTGCAGGGCGGTACCTTCTATAATGACGCGGTACTTCGAAGCTTCGAAAAGATTGCCAGCTGTGAAGCAATCCGTCCGGATATCGCTGGAATCATGGGAGCCTTCGGCGCGGCTCTGATCGCAAGAGAGCGTTACGAGACAGGCAAAAAGACAACGATGCTCTCTATCGACAAGATTAATGAGCTGAAATATACCACCTCTATGGCAAACTGCCATGGATGTACGAACAACTGTCGTCTGACGATCAATAAATTTACCGGCGGCCGTCAGTTTGTCAGCGGGAACCGCTGTGAGCGAGGAATTGGTAAAGAGAAGAACAAAGACCATGTTCCGAATCTCTATGAATACAAATATAAACGACTGTTTTCCTATGAACCGCTCAGTGCAGATCAGGCGACAAGAGGACAGGTGGGAATTCCGCGAGTCCTGAATATGTTTGAGAATTATCCGTTCTGGTTTACATTCTTTACAAAACTGAAATATGAAGTGGTGCTCTCACCGACTTCAACCAGAAAGATTTATGAGCTGGGTATTGAGTCTATTCCGAGTGAATCCGAATGTTATCCGGCAAAGCTTGCACATGGACATGTCAGCTGGCTGATCAAAAAGGGCGTGAAATTTATTTTCTATCCGTGCGTGCCTTATGAGCGTAATGAGTTTCCGGATGCAGTCAATCATTATAACTGCCCGATCGTTACTTCCTATGCAGAAAACATCAAGAATAACGTGGATGAACTCAAGAACCCGGATATCCGGTTTATGAATCCGTTTATGGCATTTACAACGGAGGCAATTCTGACAGACCGTCTGGTAGAGGTGTTTAAGGATATCCCGGCTGATGAAGTAAAAGCAGCAGCACATGCGGCATGGGAAGAGCTTGCACAGGTGCGTAAGGATGTACAGGCGAAGGGCGAGGAAACTCTTCAGTATCTTAAAGATACCGGCAGAAGAGGAATTGTTCTTGCAGGTCGTCCGTACCATATTGATCCTGAGATCCACCATGGTATCCCGGATCTGATCAATGGTTATGGTATTGCGGTGCTTACGGAGGATTCTGTTTCTCATCTGGCAAAAATTGAACGTCCGATCCGTGTCAATGACCAGTGGATGTACCATTCCCGTCTGTATGCGGCTGCAAACTTTGTCAAGACACAGGACAATCTGGATCTGATCCAGCTGAACTCCTTTGGCTGTGGTCTGGATGCAGTTACGACCGATGAGGTTTATGAAATTCTGGATGGCAGCGGTAAGATTTATACCTGCTTAAAGATTGATGAGGTCAACAATCTCGGTGCAGCAAGAATCCGTGTACGATCTCTTCTTGCAGCACTCCGTGCAAAGGATGCCCAGCATAAAGAACGTGAGATCCGTCCGTCCTCCATAGAGAAGGTTGTATTTACCAAGCAGATGCGAAAGGACTATACAATCCTGTGTCCGCAGATGTCACCGTTCCATTTTGGTATTCTGGAGGCGGCATTTAACAGCTGTGGCTATCATCTGGAAGTACTTCCGAATGACAACAAGCATGCAGTAGATGTCGGACTGAAATATGTCAATAACGATGCCTGCTATCCGTCACTGATGGTTGTCGGTCAGGTCATGGATGCACTTCTTTCCGGGAAATATGACCTGAATAAAACTGCCGTTATCATGTCACAGACAGGTGGTGGATGTCGTGCATCTAACTATATCGCGTTTATCCGCCGTGCACTTAAGAAAGCCGGCATGGAGCAGGTTCCGGTTATTTCTCTCAATTTAAGTGGACTTGAAAGCAATCCGGGCTTCAAGCTGACCCTTCCGCTGATCAAACGTATCTGCTATGGTGCAGTCTTTGGAGACATACTGATGAAATGCGTTTATCGTATGCGTCCGTATGAACTGGAAGAGGGAATTGTCAACCGTAAACATAAGATCTGGGAGCAGAGAGTTATTTCTTTCCTGACAGGAGGCAGTGTCAGCCACAGTCAGTTCAAGAAGATGTGCCATGAGATGGTACATGAGTTTGACCTGATCCCGATCAGCGATGAGAAGAAACCACGTGTTGGTATTGTCGGAGAGATTCTTGTCAAGTTCCTGCCGGCGGCAAATAACCATCTGGCAGAGCTCTTGGAGGCAGAAGGAGCAGAGGCAGTATGCCCGGATCTGATTGATTTTATTAATTACTGTTTCTATAATCAGAACTTTAAATGTGAGTTCCTTGGATTTAAGAAAAATAAAGCAGCTATGGCAAACTGGGGAATCAAGGCAATCGAATGGCTGCGTAAACCTATGAATGAGGCGCTTGCACAGAGCCGTCACTTTGCGCCGTCGGCAGATATCGCAGATCTGGCAAAGATGGCAGAGCCGATCGTATCACCTGGAAACCAGACAGGTGAGGGATGGTTCCTGACCGGAGAGATGATGGAACTGATCCATGGTGGGGTGCCGAATATTGTATGTATCCAGCCATTTGGATGTCTTCCGAACCATATTGTAGGCAAAGGTGTGATCAAGGAGATCCGAAGAGAGCATCCTGAGGCCAATATTGTGGCGATCGACTACGATCCGGGAGCCAGTGAGGTTAACCAGCTGAACCGTATTAAGCTGATGCTTTCCACAGCACAGAAAAACCTTAACAGGGAATTGTCCTGATACCATCCAAACATTCCCCTTTACCATTTTCTTTCCGTCTGGTATACTTGACAGTAAATGTAAAACACATAAGAAAGAGGAACGAATATGGCAAAATATACATTGATGAAAACGGAGGGGCGTGCGAAGCGTGCACAGTTTGAGACTGTCCATGGAACGATCCAGACTCCTGTATTCATGAACGTAGGAACCATCGGTGCGATCAAGGGGGCGGTTTCTACACAGGATCTTTATGACATCGGAACACAGGTGGAGCTTTCCAATACCTATCATCTGCATGTGCGTCCGGGGGACAAAGTAGTCAAACAGCTTGGAGGACTTCATAAGTTTATGAATTGGGAACGTCCGATTCTCACTGATTCCGGTGGATTCCAGGTATTTTCTCTGGCAAAACTCCGTAAGATCAAGGAAGAGGGCGTACACTTCCAGTCACATATTGACGGACATAAAATTTTTATGGGACCGGAGGAGAGTATGCAGATTCAGTCCAATCTTGCGTCCACCATTGCAATGGCATTTGATGAATGTCCGAGCAGTGTGGCAGACAGAGATTATGTACAGAAATCTGTAGAGCGTACCACACGCTGGCTTGCACGATGCAAGACAGAGATGGCACGCCTCAACAGCCTTCCGGATACCATCAACAAAGAACAGCTTCTGTTCGGTATCAATCAGGGGGCAATCTACGAAGATATCCGAATCGAACATGCAAAAGAAATTGCAAAGATGGATCTTGACGGTTATGCGGTAGGCGGTCTTGCTGTTGGTGAGACACACGAAGAAATGTATCGTATTCTCGATGCGGTTGTGCCGTATCTTCCGCAGGATAAGCCAACTTATCTTATGGGTGTCGGAACACCTGCAAACATTCTTGAGGGTGTGGACAGAGGAATAGACTTCTTTGACTGCGTATATCCAAGCCGCAATGGCCGCCATGGACATGTGTACACCAACCATGGCAAGATGAATATGTTTAATGCCAAATACGAGCTGGATACACGTCCGATCGAGGAAGGCTGCGGCTGTCCGGCATGCCGTCATTACAGCCGGGCTTATATCCGTCATCTTCTCAAGGCAAAAGAAATGCTTGGAATGCGTCTTTGTGTCCTGCACAATTTGTATTTCTATAATCATATGATGGAAGAGATCCGTGACGCACTGGATGAGGGCAGATTTGCCGACTATAAGAAAATGCGTCTGGAAGGATTTGCGGCAGGGGAGCAGAAATAATAAAAATACGCAAAAATACTTGAAGTAAAGACTTTTTTTGTGTATGATAGTGTGTAGTGTTCCTGGAAAAGAACAGGAATGTAAGTCAGAAACAGGAGGAACCTCAAATGAACGAAAGTACCGCAAGCATGGGTATGATGATTTTGTGGATGGTTGTTATCTTCGGAGTTATGTATTTCCTGATGATCCGTCCTCAGAAGAAAGAGCAGAAGAGACTTCAGGCAATGCTCAACAGCATGGAAGTCGGTGACAGCATTGTTACCACAAGTGGCTTCTATGGAGTGATCATCGACATGACTGAAGAAGATGTGATTGTAGAATTCGGCAATAACAAGAACTGCCGTATCCCAATGAGAAAACAGGCTATTGCAGAGGTGGAGAAAGCAGAACAGGCATCCGCATAACTGCAAATAAGAAAGTAAGTGCTGCGTCAGATGCGGCACTTCTTTTTTTACTTTATAGGTACGACCACTTCGTCTGGCAACACGTTGTAACTTTTAAGTAGTAAAGGGTTGAAAAGTAACAAAAAGTGCGTTATTATAATAACAATATTCGCAACGAAAGGAATCTGCATGTTTTTCGTGTGATGCAGAGAGAGGAAGAAAAAGATGGAATACAGAATCGCATTGATTCCGGGAGATGGAATCGGACCGGAAATCGTCAGTGAAGCAAAGAAAGTTCTTGATAAGGTATGTGAGAAATATCACCACACCTTCACATATTCAGAGGTACTCCTCGGTGGAGCATCTATTGATGTTCATGGCGTGCCGCTTACAGAGGAGGCAATTGCCACTGCAAAATCCTCTGATGCAGTTCTGATGGGTTCTATCGGCGGAGATGCCAAGACGTCCCCATGGTATAAACTGGAGCCGTCCAAACGTCCGGAGGCAGGCCTTCTTGCTATCCGCAAAGCCTTAAACCTTTTTGCAAACCTTCGTCCGGCGTATCTTTACAAAGAACTGGAAGAAGCCTGCCCGATCAAGAAAGAGGTGATTGGCGAAAACGGATTTGATATGATTATTGTCCGTGAACTGACAGGAGGTCTTTACTTCGGAGAAAGAAAAACTATCGAAGAGGACGGCGTAAAGAAAGCAATCGACACACTTTCTTACAATGAAAACGAAATCCGTCGTATTGCGGTCAAGGCATTTGATATTGCAATGAAGAGAAAGAAAAAGGTTACAAGTGTTGACAAGGCAAACGTTCTTGATTCCTCAAGACTCTGGAGAAAAGTTGTAGAGGAAGTTGCAGCGGACTATCCGGAAGTAACCCTGGAGCATATGCTGGTTGATAACTGTGCAATGCAGCTTGTACATGCTCCGGCACAGTTTGACGTTATCCTCACCGAGAATATGTTCGGAGATATTTTATCCGATGAGGCAAGTATGGTCACAGGATCTATCGGAATGCTTTCTTCTGCAAGCCTCAACGAGACAAAATTCGGTCTGTATGAGCCAAGCCATGGATCAGCACCGGATATTGCAGGACAGAATAAGGCAAATCCGATCGCGACTATTCTTTCAGCAGCAATGATGCTTCGTTATTCTCTGAATCTGGATGAGGAAGCCGATGCGGTAGAAGCAGCCGTACAGAAGGTGCTGACAGACGGATATCGTACAGGTGACATCATGTCAGACGGATGCAAGGCTGTCGGAACGAAAGAAATGGGAGATCTGATCGCAGCAGCAGTATGATAATCCCGCAATATGCGAATGTCGGGCAGGATTGTAGGAGTGCTATGCACGGAACAATCCGTAAGTATCGTATAGATTAAGTAAAGAGGAGTAAATAAAATGAGAAGTGATTCAGTAAAAGCAGGCTCACAGCAGGCACCTCATCGTTCCCTGTTTAATGCCCTTGGATTAACAAAAGAAGAAATGGAACGTCCTTTAGTCGGAATTGTAAGTTCCTATAATGAAATCGTACCTGGCCATATGAATCTGGACAAGATCGTAGCAGCCGTAAAACAGGGTGTTGCAATGGCAGGTGGTACACCGGTTGTATTCCCGGCAATTGCTGTCTGTGACGGTATTGCAATGGGACATGTCGGAATGAAATATTCACTGGTAACTAGAGATCTGATTGCAGATTCCACAGAGGCGATGGCAATGGCTCATCAGTTTGATGCCCTTGTTATGGTTCCGAACTGTGACAAAAACGTACCGGGACTTCTGATGGCAGCAGCACGACTGAATGTTCCGACTGTATTCGTAAGCGGAGGTCCGATGCTGGCAGGTCATATTCACGGACATAAGACCAGCCTCTCCAGCATGTTTGAAGCTGTTGGCTCTTATGCAGCAGGCAAGATCACAGAGGATGAACTGACAGAATTTGAGAACAAAACATGTCCTACATGTGGATCCTGTTCCGGTATGTATACCGCAAACTCCATGAACTGTCTGACAGAGGTTCTTGGTATGGGACTTCGTGGAAACGGAACTATCCCGGCAGTATATTCCGAGCGTATCCGTCTTGCAAAGCATGCAGGTATGCAGGTTATGGAGATGTACCGCAGAAATATCCGTCCGAGAGACATTATGACAAAGGAAGCCATCCTGAATGCGCTGACAGTAGATATGGCACTTGGATGTTCTACCAACAGTATGCTCCATCTTCCGGCAATCGCTCATGAAGTCGGAATGGATTTTGATATCAGCTTTGCAAACGAGATCAGCGCAAAGACACCGAACCTCTGCCATCTGGCACCGGCAGGTCCGACTTATATGGAAGACCTGAATGAGGCTGGCGGTGTTTATGCAGTTATGAATGAACTGAACAAAAAGGGACTTCTCCATACGGAATGTATGACAGTAACAGGAAAAACTGTAGGCGAAAATATCGAAGGCTGTGTTAACCTCAATCCGGAAGTTATCCGCCCAATCGACAACCCGTACAGCCAGACCGGTGGTCTTGCAGTTCTTAAGGGAAATATCGCTCCGGACGGCGGTGTGGTAAAACGTTCCGCAGTCGTAGAAGAGATGATGGTACATGAAGGTCCGGCGAGAGTGTTTGACTGTGAGGAGGATGCGATCGCAGCGATCAAAGGTGGCAAGATCGTGGCAGGTGACGTTGTTGTTATCCGCTATGAGGGACCGAAGGGCGGCCCTGGAATGAGAGAAATGCTGAATCCGACCTCTGCGATCGCAGGTATGGGACTTGGCTCTTCTGTGGCACTTATTACAGACGGACGTTTCAGTGGTGCATCCCGTGGAGCTTCCATCGGACATGTTTCACCGGAAGCAGCAGTAGGCGGACCGATCGCACTGATCGAAGAAGGTGACATCATCAGTATCAATATTCCAGAACTTCGACTGGAAGTTAAGGTTTCTGACGAGGAGATGGCAGCAAGAAAAGCAAAATGGCAGCCGCGTGAGCCAAAAGTCACAACCGGATATCTTGCGAGATATGCTGCAATGGTTACCTCAGGCAACAGAGGTGCAATCCTTGAAGTGCCGAAAGCAAAATAATATATGATGAACACAGGAGGAGATACAATGCAGCTTACAGGTGCAGAGATCATCATCGAATGCCTTAAGGAACAGAAAGTAGATACTGTTTTTGGCTATCCGGGAGGTGCGATCCTCAATGTCTATGATGCTCTCTATAAACACAGTGATGAGATCCATCATGTCCTGACATCTCATGAACAGGGTGCTTCTCATGCAGCAGATGGTTATGCCCGTGCTACGGGAAAAGTCGGAGTATGTCTGGCAACCTCCGGCCCTGGAGCCACAAATCTGGTTACAGGTATTGCGACCGCATACATGGATTCTGTCCCGGTGGTAGCGATCACCGCGAACGTAGGAAAACCACTTCTTGGAAGAGATTCCTTTCAGGAGGTTGATATTGCTGGCATCGTAATGCCGATCACAAAACACAGTTTTATCGTAAAAGACATTTCCATGCTGGCTGATACGATCCGCAAGGCTTTTTATATTGCCAAAAGCGGACGTCCGGGTCCGGTACTGGTTGATGTGACGAAAGACGTAACAGCAGCGACATGTGAATATTCTGTACGCCGTCCGGCTACGATCAACCGAGAAGTCGAGACGATCCGTAAAGAAGATCTTGAAATTGCAGCACAGATAATAGAGGAAGCGAAGAAGCCATATATCTTTGTCGGCGGCGGTTGTGTGATCTCTGGGGCTTCCAAGGAGATCAGCGAACTGGCCCACAAGATCCAGGCACCGGTGTGCGACAGTCTGATGGGCAAGGGAGCTTTCTCAGGAGAGGATCCTCTGTATACAGGAATGCTCGGTATGCATGGAACCAAGACTTCCGATCTTGGCGTTACACAGTGTGACCTTCTGATCGTACTGGGTGCACGTTTCAGTGACCGTGTCACCGGTAATGCAAAGACCTTTGCAAAACAGGCCAAAATCCTTCAGATCGATGTGGATGCGGCCGAAATCAATAAGAATGTTGTGGTAGATGCGTCTGTGATAGGAGATGTAAGAGAGGTACTCCGCAGACTTCTGGAAATGATCCCGGAAGAACAGCATCCGGAGTGGATCGAGCATATTCAGGAGATGAAAGCAAAATATCCTCTGACTTATGATCATTCTCAGCTTACAGGACCATACATTATAGAGAAACTCTATGAGATCACCAACGGTGATGCAATTATCTCAACAGATGTCGGTCAGCACCAGATGTGGGCCGCACAGTACTTCAAGTACAAAGAACCCCGTACTTTCCTGACTTCCGGTGGTCTCGGAACAATGGGATACGGACTTGGAGCTGCGATCGGTGCCAAGATGGGAAGACCGGACAAAACAGTTGTCAACATTGGCGGAGATGGCTGTTTCAGAATGAATATGAATGAGATCGCTACAGCAGTGCGCTGCCATAAACAGCTTTTGCAGATTGTCATGAACAATCATGTACTGGGTATGGTGCGTCAGTGGCAGACCTTGTTCTATGAACACAGATATTCACATACCGTCCTTGACGATGCAGTGGATTTTGTGAAAATATCTGAGGGCATGGGAGCGAAGGCAATCCGTGTCACGAAGATGGAAGAGGTGGAGCCGGCAATCCGAGAGGCGCTGGCGACAGACGGACCTGTGGTACTGGACTGCTGGATCGACCAGGATCTCAGCGTATTCCCAATGGTGCCTGCAGGTGCAAGTCTGAATGAAGTTTTTGACGAGGAGGATATGAAGAACAATGAGCAGAGTATATAATTTTTCCGCAGGACCGGCTGTACTGCCGGAAGCAGTTCTGAAAGAAGTAGCAGATGAGATGATGGATTACCAGGGAAGTGGTATGTCTGTAATGGAAATGAGCCACAGAAGCCCGGAATTCCAGAAAATCATTGATGATGCAGAGAAAGATCTCAGAGATCTTATGAATATTCCGGATAATTACAAGGTATTATTCCTTCAGGGCGGTGCTTCCCAGCAGTTTGCCATGATTCCGATGAACCTGATGAAGAACGGAGTTGCTGACTATATTGTTACCGGTCAGTGGGCAAAGAAAGCATACCAGGAAGCACAGAAGTACGGAAAGGTAAATAAGATTGCATCTTCCGAGGATAAGACCTTCTCCTATATCCCGGACTGCAGCGATCTTCCGATCAGCCCGGATGCGGATTATGTATACATTTGTGAAAACAATACAATTTACGGAACAAAATTCAAGACACTTCCGAATACAAAAGGCAAAACTCTGGTAGCAGATGTCTCTTCCTGTTTCTTATCTGAGCCTGTAGATGTAAGCAAATACGGTATCATCTACGGTGGCGTTCAGAAAAACATCGGACCTGCCGGCATGGTGATCGCGATCATTCGTGAAGATCTTATTACAGAAGACGTTCTTCCGGGAACACCAACCATGCTTACATACAAGACACATGCAGATGCAGGATCTCTTTACAATACACCAAACGCATACTGCATCTATGTATGCGGCAAAGTCTTCAAATGGCTCAAGGCTATGGGCGGACTGGAAGAAATGCAGAAGAGAAACATCGAAAAAGCAAAGATCCTCTATGATTATCTGGATCAGAGCAAACTCTTCAAAGGTACAGTAGAACCGGCCTCCCGTTCTCTGATGAATGTTCCTTTTGTCACAGGTGACAAAGACATGGATGCCAAATTTGTCAAAGAGGCAAAAGCAGCAGGTCTTGTAAACCTCAAAGGACACAGAACAGTGGGCGGTATGCGTGCAAGTATCTACAATGCAATGCCAAAAGAAGGCGTAGAAGCCCTCGTTGCATTCATGAAAAAATTTGAGGAGGAGAATGCGTAATGTTCCAGTATAAATGCCTTAATCCAATCTCCCAGACAGGTCTTGGCCTGTTTGGAGATGAGTACAAACAGACGGAAGAATTAAAGGATGCAGATGCAGTTCTGGTAAGAAGTGCCAAGATGCATGATATGGAGATCCCGGAGAATGTCAAAGTTATCGCTCGTGCAGGCGCAGGTGTCAACAACATTCCGGTTGAGCAGTGTGCAGAGAACGGTATCGTAGTATTCAATACACCTGGCGCAAATGCAAATGGTGTTAAGGAGCTTGTTCTTGCAGGAATGCTCCTTGCTTCCCGTGATATCGTCGGAGGTATTGAGTGGGTAGCACATGAAGAAGACAAAGAACACATCGACAAACTGGCTGAGAAACAGAAAAAACAGTTTGCAGGCTGTGAGATCAGTGGCAAGAAGCTTGGTATCATCGGACTTGGTGCGATCGGAGCCATGGTTGCAAACTCTGCAACACATCTTGGAATGGAAGTTTACGGATATGATCCGTTTATCTCCATTGATGCGGCATGGAACCTGTCCAGAACCATCAAACACAGCAAATCTCTGGATGAGATCTACAGCCAGTGCGATTACATCACCATCCATGTACCGCTTACAGACAACACACGCAAGATGATCGATCGTGAGGCTTTCACAAAGATGAAAGATGGAGTTGTTCTTCTGAACTTCGCAAGAGACCTTCTCGTTGACGAGGAAGCCCTTGTAGAAGCTCTTGACAGCGGAAAGGTAAAGAAATATGTTACTGACTTTGCAAATGCAACTGTAGCAGGCAGACCGGGAATCCTTGTAACACCACATCTTGGTGCATCCACAGAGGAATCCGAAGAGAACTGTGCAGTTATGGCAGTCAAAGAAGTCAGAGATTTCCTCGAAAACGGAAATATCAAGAATTCTGTAAACTATCCAAACTGTGATATGGGTACCTGTGTAGCGGTCGGACGTATCACCATCTGCCACAAAAACATCCCGAATATGATCAGCCAGTTTACCAAGATCCTCGGAAGTGAGGGACTGAACATTGCTGACATGACAAATAAGAGCCGCGGAGGCTATGCGTATACCATCATCGATCTTGAAAGTGCAGCATCCAAAGAAGCTCTGGATGAGCTTAGAGCAATTGAAGGTGTATCCAAGGTTCGTGTAATCAAATAAAAAGTTTAAAAGCCTTCTGGCAAAAAAAATCCCGGAAATTCTTCAGCAGAATCGTCCGGGATTTTTGTATGTAAATGATATGAAAAATTATTTACGGCTTGCAATGAAACTTTCAACTTCTTCGCGTGTCGGCATAACACGGAGCGCACCCTTACGTGTGGTAATGAGAGATGCAGCCGCGTTTGCGAAGGTGAGGAGCTCTTTGAGATTTTCCTCTGTGAGATTCTCAAGACCGTGATCGAGAACATAGTTTAATGTGCTTGCACAGAAGGTGTCTCCGGCACCGGTTGTCTCGATGGTGTTTTCCTGAAGGAAAGGAGCTGCCTCTACGATCATGTCCTTGTAGTATGCACGGCTTCCGTCCTTACCCATGGTGATGAGAATAAGCGGGATGTTATATTTCTCCTGGAGCATGGCAGCACCTTTATTGTAATCTGTGGTTCCACACATGAATTCTACTTCATTGTCGGAAATTTTTAATACGTCGCATTTAGACATACCGTATTCGATCTCTGCACGGGCATCTTCGAGAGATTTCCAGAGAGGCGGGCGGAGGTTTGGATCAAAGGTAACGATGCATCCGGCTTCCTTTGCAAGTTCAATGGCATAGCGGGTAGCTTCACGAACGCCCTCATGAGTAGAGGAAAGGGTACCAAAGTGGAAGATACGGGAAGCCTCGATCAGGTCTTTCTGAACTTCTTCCTTAGTAAGCATCATATCTGCACCCGGGTCACGGTAGAAAGAAAAGTCACGGTCACCGTCCGGATAGGTATGTACAAAAGCGAGGGTGGTGTGACAGTTTTCATCCATGATAAGATTGCGGGTGTCAATACCGACTTCTTCAACAGCGGTCTTTAACTGTGTACCGAACATATCCTTACCAACCTTGCCGATAAAGGCTGTTTTCTTGCCGAGTCTTTCAAGCATTGCGAGTACGTTGCAGGGAGCTCCGCCGGGATTGGCCTCCATCACAGGATTTCCCTGGGAACTGGATCCGTTTTCTGTAAAGTCGATCAGTAATTCGCCGAGAGCGGTTACGTCAAATTTTCTGTTTTCCATAATAAAAAAACCTCCTTGGATTTCTGAATTTTGTTTCCTGTGTATCAGAAAAACGTTAATTTCAATTTATCGCACCAGAGCAGTTTTGTCAAACAAATTTCGTTCTATTCTTTATTTTTACCTGAAAAAATGATAAACTATTTTTTAAAGAGATGTATTTTACAGAAAGGTTTTGACAGCGGCATCTCGGAATGGAGGCAGTAAAGATGGAAAGCAAGGCATATGAGTATATGGACTGGCCGAGGATTGAAGCAATCGTATATGGAGAAGAAGCATCCCCGAAGGATGTCATGGCTCCGCGTCTGACCACAGACGGTGTTCTGGTCCAGGGATTTTTTCCGGAGGCAGATAAGGCAGAGGTTCTGGTCGGATCCCGTAAATATGAAATGGAAAAAGAAGATGAGGCGGGATATTTTGCGGCAATGATCCCGGGCAGAAAGATCCCGGAATATGAATATCGCGTTACCAGAGGAGAAGAAGTCCAGGAGTTTTCGGATCCTTACGCATTTGCAGGACAGATCACAGAAGCAGAGGAGAAGGCATTCTGTGCGGGCGTTTATTATCATGCCTATGAGAAGCTGGGTGCACATCCGATGGAGATCAATGGTGTTAAGGGAACAAGCTTTGCCGTATGGGCACCGAATGCAGTGCGCGTCAGTGTGGTCGGTAATTTCAATGAATGGGACGGAAGACGCCATGCGATGCACCGAATGCCAATGTCGGGTATTTTTGAACTTTTTATCCCAGGTGTGAAGGTCGGAGATATCTATAAATATGAACTGAAGCTCAAAGGAAACCGCATAGAGCTGAAATCTGATCCATATGCTGCCTGTACAGAGGTCCCGCCGGCAGGTGCTTCCGTTGTGGCAGATACAGGAGCCTTCCAGTGGGAAGATGAAGAATGGATGGCAGGACGTAAGAAATTCGCTGACCGTAAACAGCCAGTTTCCATCTATGAGACCTCTCTGACAGACTGGAAGGACGGGGAAGAACTTGTTGAGTTTGTGAAGAAACTGAATTACACGCATGTAGAACTTCATCCTGTGATGGAATATCTGGATGATGAGGCCGGGGAGTACAGTACCTTTGCATATTATGCACCGACCAGGAGATTTGGTATGCCGCAGGATTTCCAGAAGACAGTTAACGAGCTTCACAAAGCAGGAATCGGACTGATCCTTGACTGGACACCATCTCATTTCCCGAGGGTCGAGGGCGGTCTGGAGCTTTTTGACGGAACACCTCTTTATGAGAATCCGGATCCGTCTATGGCGATCCATCCGATCTGGGGAACTCTTCTGTATAATTTCGGAAGTCCGATGGTGAGAGATTTTCTCCTTGCAAATGCTTTTTACTGGCTGGAGGTTTATCATGCAGACGGACTGAGACTGGATGATGTGGATTCCATGCTGTATCTTGATTTTGGAAAGGAATACGGACAGTGGAAACCTAATATCTACGGCTCAAATGAAAATCTGGAAGCGGTGGAATTTCTCAAGCATCTGAATTCTATTCTGGATAAAAAACTTCCGGGAACGCTTACGATCGCACAGGAAGATGGCCTCTGGTCTGAACTCACCGGAAGTGTGGAGGATGATAACATCGGCTTTGATTATAAATGGAATAATAACTGGGCAGGAGATTTTCTTGCATATCTTTCCAAAGATCCAATCGAGAGAAAATATGTCCATGATCAGCTTACGCTGTCCATGCTTTATGCGTACTGTGAGCATTATGTACTTCCTCTTGGAAGCCGTGAGGCGGGAACGCTTGCTGAATTTATGGAGAAGCTTCCGGGAGATGATGCACAGAAGCTGAGTCAGATCCGTGAAGCCTATGCCTATATGATGCTGCACCCGGGATGTATGATGATGTCACCGGGCAGGGAAGTTCCGGCAGAAATGGAGAAATATATCCATGATCTCAACGAGCTGTACCGCACCCATCCGGCACTGGTTCAGAAGGATGATGAGTATGATGGCTTTGAGTGGATCCAGCTTATGAAATATGAAGAGAATGTCCTCACCTTTATGCGTAAGACGGATAAGCCGGAAGAAACACTTCTTGCAGTATGTAACTTTGCGGCTGTTCCTTATGAGGACTATCAGGTTGGCGTTCCATTCTATGGCAAATATAAAGAAATCTTTAACAGTGATGCAAAGGAATATGGCGGTCAGGGAATTGTCAATCCAAGAGCAAAAACCTGTAAGCAGGATGAGTGCGATGAGAGAGAATATTCCATTAAGCTTAAGGTTCCTGCACTTGGTGTGACGGTATTTTCCTGTACTCCGACTAAGAAGAAAGAGGCAGTTTCCGCACCGGTCAAAAAAAATGAAAAAAAACCGGCAGCAAAGAAACCGCGTGTTGCCCGGAAATCATCTAAGGCTTCTGTGAAGAAGCCGGCTGCCACAGAGAAGAAAACAAGAAAAACTGCAGCAAAGGAAACAGCGTGAGAGAAAGAATTCCAGCTGTTCGCAGATACAATAATAAAAATTAAAATTAGTTCTTGATTTTTCTGAAAAATCAGGTATAATAATGGTTGTGTTTCAGGCACAGGCTGGAATAGCTCAGTCGGTAGAGCACTTCACTCGTAATGAAGGGGTCGTGAGTTCGAGTCTCATTTCCAGCTTACCATTATTGAATCCGGATACTTTGAACAGAGTATCCGGATTTTTGCGTTATCCGGCGGTTTTTTTGTGATTTTTCAGTGCTTGCATTGCTGAAAATTTATGTTATCATAAGGGGATAAAGGTTTGTTGCTTTTATAACGTATTAACTTATGAAAGTGAAGGCTTTTGATCCATGCTCTATACCTGAGAAAGCCGTACAGATTTTGATGGATATAGAGGATATCAAGAGAGGATGTTAAACAAATGTTAGATAAAACAGAAGAAAAGATTCTTCAGAGAATTGATGCATACAGAGAGCAGATCATAAATTTTGCAGAAGATATCGCGTCACATCCGGAACCGGGATTTGAAGAGATACGGACAGCACAAAAAACAGCAGAGTGTCTCAGACAGCTGGGATATGAGGTGACGGAGCATCTTGCACGGACTGGTGTACGTGGTGACAGTCATCCTGCAGAAGGCCCGCATCTGACGATCATCGGAGAGATGGATGCAATCGGCTGTAAGACACATCCTGTGTCGGATCCTGTCACCGGTGTGGCACATGCCTGTGGGCATCACGCACAGATGGCAGCAATGATAGGCTGTGCAGCGGCACTGGCAGATACAGAAATCCAGAAAGAGCTTGGCGGAAGCCTTTCTTTTCTTGCAGTTCCTGCTGAGGAATATATTGATGCAGATAAACGTGTCCGTCTTCAGAAAGAAGGAACAGAATTCTGCTGCGGCAAGAGCGAAATGATTCGAACGGGTGTTTTTGATGATACGGATATCGTACTCACGACACATGTTCATATGGTTCCTGTTGAGGAGGATTTTTACCTGGGAAATCCGGCGTGCAACGGTTACAGTGCCGAACGTGTTACTGTCCGGGGTAAAGCGGCACATGGAGCCATTGATCCGTGGAATGGAGTGAATGCCCTGAGCATTACGACAAGTGCGATCCAGATGATGGGGCTGATGCGGGAGACTTTTCGCGAGGAAGATCATGTGCGTCTTCACAATGTGATCCGTAAGGCCGGTGATGTCATCAACAGTGTGCCGGATGAGGCTGTGATAGAAACGAAGGTGAGGGCAGCCTCGCTTGGGAAGCTGGAGGAGATCACGGATATGGTCAACCGCGCTTATGACGGAGCAGCCTATGCGTTTGGCGGCAGAATCGAGAGAGAAATCCTTCAGGGGTATATGCCGATCCTTCCGCGAACAGCAGATGCAGCACTTATGGAAGCAGCAGACGATCTGAAGCTTACCTATCGCACGGTGCAGAGGGGCGATTTTAACAATGCCTGTACGGACGTGGGAGATTTAAGTCATCTGTTTCCGGTCGTGAATTTTACCTTTAAGGGATTTGAGGGACGACTTCATGGAGCGGATTTCAGGATCACGGACCCGGAAAAGGCATATATCCTTCCGGCTAAGCTGCTTGCACTGACTGTATATAAGCTTCTCAGAAATGGCGGAGAAGAGGCAGGGAAGATATGTCAGGACTTTACCCCTGTCTTTGACAGAGAAAGCTATACAGACTATATCCGGCAGCAGACAGACAAAAATAAAACATCAGGAGGAAAGACAGAATAAAAATGGCAGATACATGTTTGGAATTAAAAAATATCAGGAAGTCCTTTTCTAAGGATGAAACCGTTCTGAAGGAAATCAGCCTTTCTATTGGAAAGGGAGAATTCGTCACACTTCTGGGTTCTTCCGGATGCGGCAAGACAACAACTCTTCGTATTATTGCAGGGTTGGAAATGCCGGATTCCGGTCAGGTGTTTCTGGATGGCAGGGATGTGACCGCTCTTCCGCCAGAGGCGAGAGATGTAAATACGGTATTTCAGAATTATGCACTGTTTCCGCATATGACAGTTGCAGATAATATCGGCTACGGACTGAAACTCAGGAAAGTCCCGAAAGCAGAAATCAAGAAGCGGGTATCACAGATGCTGGAACTGGTGCAGCTTCCGGGTTATGAGAAGAGGAAACCATCCGAGCTCTCCGGAGGACAGAGGCAGCGAGTAGCAATTGCCAGATCCCTGATCAATAATCCGAAGGTTCTTCTTCTCGATGAACCTCTCGGGGCACTGGATCTCCAGCTTCGCCGCACCATGCAGCTTGAACTTAAGAAACTGCAGAAGAAGCTTGGGATCACCTTTATCTATATCACTCATGATCAGGAAGAAGCGATCAATATGTCTGACCGTATCGCCGTTATGAATCATGGAACCTTTGAGCAGATTGGTTCTCCGGATGAAATCTATAACCATCCCAAAACCAGTTATGTGGCTACCTTTGTGGGAAATGCAAATATCCTTAAGGGAAAGGCTGAAGAGCTGGAAGGGGATAAGGTGCGGGTAAGTCTTGCAGGAGGCAGTGTGCTGGCGGCAGCAGATGGAAATACCCCTGCGAAGGCTGCTCCTGTCACACTGGCAGTCCGCAGTGAGAATATTGTTCTGGATGAGAGCTGTCAGAGGGGACTTTTGGCAGAAGTTGTCGAAAAGAGCTTTGCAGGAGGGCTTCTCCGGGTTGTATTGAAACTTACGGATGGGACAGAAGTGATCGCGAGCAGGTATGGTATTGACGCCAGTGTGCAGCCGGGACAGAATGTGACCTGTTTCTTTGAACCAGAAAATGCAGTCCTGGTAGATGTTGAAAAAGAAAGCGGGGCAGAATCATGAAGAAAAAGAAATCCGGCGCTGTCTGGATGATCCTGCCGCTGTATATTTTTACGATCATCTTTGTGGCAGGTCCGCTGCTTTATATGGTGGCTTTAAGCTTTGCACAGCCAAAGGCCGGACATGGAGTGGAGTGGATCTTTACTCTGGAAAATTATAAAAAGATACTGGATCCTGTTTATATGCAGACATTTACGGGTTCCTTTAAGCTGGCACTGACCAGTACACTGTTCATCTGTCTGATCGGATATCCGTTTGGATATTTTATGGCAAAGCTTTCCGATAAATGGAAAAAACGTGCGATGATCTTTCTGATGCTGCCATTTTGGGTGAATTCCCTGATCCGGCTTTATGGATGGATGATCATCCTTCAGACAAAGGGACTTCTGAACCATGCACTCAAAAGTCTGGGACTGATCGACAAGCCGCTTCGGATTCTCTACAGCTATCCGGCGATCGTGATCGGTATGACCTATGTGCTGCTTCCGTTTATGATCCTCTCTGTATATTCCAGTGCGGAGAAGCTGGACTGGTCACTAGTCGAGGCAGCCAGAGATCTTGGGGCAAAGCCGTTTAAGGCGTTCTGGACAGTCTCTTTTAAACTGACACTTCCGGGTCTGCTGTCCGGTGTGATCCTGACGTTTGTTCCGTCCATGGGACTGTTTTTCATCGCAGACATTCTGGGCGGAAATAAGATCGTACTTGTGGGAAGTCTGATCCAGGAACAGATGACAAGAGGAAGTAACTGGCCGTTTGCAGCAGCTCTTGCGGTGGTCCTCATGATCCTGACGACACTGATGATCATGCTTTACCGTAAAATTACAAATGCAAAAGAATTGGAGGGTGTGGGATGAAAAAAAATTCAAAACTCTCCGGGTTTTACCTTGGACTGATTTTTGTACTGATGTATCTGCCGATCGCAGTTGTCATCGTATTCTCGTTTAATGAATCAAAACTTCCGGTACGTTTTACCGGCTTTTCGCTGAAATGGTATCAGCAGCTTTTTTCAGACAGTGCCATGATCGAGGCACTTGGAAACAGTTTGTTCCTGGGTGTGGTCAGTTGTCTGGTATCAGCTGTGATTGGAACTCTTGGGGCAGTGGGACTTTCCAGGATTCACTGGAAGACAAAGGGAGCTCTGGAATATATTTCTATCCTGCCGCTGATGATCCCTGAGATCATCCTCGGTATGGTTATGATGGCATTTTTTTATATGCTGAATCTGCCGTTCGGCATGCTGACACTGCTGATCGGGCATACAGTGTTCTGTGTACCATATATTCTTATGGAAGTAAAGGCGCGTCTGGCGGGAATGGATCCGTCTCTTGAGGAGGCAGCCAGAGATCTTGGAGCGGGACCTTTCAGGGCCTTCTGGGATATCATCCTTCCGCTCATCATGCCGGCGGTAATGTCAGGTTCACTTCTGGCATTTGCAATGTCCATGGATGATGTGGTCATCAGTATTTTTATCAATGGTCCGAGACTGTCCACCCTGCCAATCAAGGTGTACACACAGATAAAGACCGGTGTTACGCCGGAGGTCAATGCACTCTGTACGATCATGCTGGCAGTAACGATCCTGATTCTGCTTATTTATACAGCAATTGGGAAAATTACCGGAAGAAATCAGAAAAATAATTAAGAAACTCTTTTCAATGCAACAAAAGTAAGCTATACTAAACCTGTCTGAGGTTTAAAGTAAATAATGAGTAACTGTTTACAGCTAATGTTACTGCGAACAAAGTGGACAGTAACATGAAAGACAAGAAGAGGAGAAAAATTATGAAGAAATTAGTGGTATGTGCATTATGTGCGGCACTTGTGGTTCCGACACTGGCAGTTTCTGTCTCGGCAGATGACTCCAAAGAACTTGTACTTTACACATGGGAGAATATGTTCCCACAGGAAGTTCTGGACGGCTTTGAAGAAGAAACAGGTATCAAGGTTGTCTATTCCAATTTTGATACAGATGAAAACATGCTGGAGAAGCTTTCCATGGCAAAGGGCGGAGATTATGATGTTATTGTAGCAGACGATTATATCATCCAGACAGCAATCGAGGAAGGTCTGGTAGAGAAGCTTGACACATCTAAGCTGACAGGCTGGAAAAACATCAATCCGCTTTATCAGGGACAGTTTTATGACCCGAACGATGAATATACAGCACCATACGGTGCAGGCATTCCGCTGATCGTTTACGATCCGGAGCTGGTGGACATCGATATCAAAGGCTATAATGACCTCTGGGATGCCTCTTTAGAGGACAGCATTGCCCTGACTGCCAATTACCGTGTGCTCAACGGTATCACAAATCTTGCTCTTGGCCAGGACTTTAATGACCAGAATACAGATGATATCGCCAAAACAGGGGAGAAGCTTCTGGAGTTAGCACCAAACGTGCGTCTGATTCAGGATGACAATACACAGGATGCGCTTCTTAATGGGGAAGCTAGTGTTGCCTTCCTTTATACATCTCAGGTAACAACAGCCCTTCAGGAGAATCCGGATCTCAAGGTTGTTTATCCGGAAGAGGGACTTGGATTTGGCGTTATGGGTATGTTTATCCCAAGCCAGGCACCGGACAAGGATGAGGCATATCAGTTCATGGACTACATTCTTCAGCCGGAAAACGCAGCAAAATGTTTCGACTACATCGGATATTACTGCACAAACAAAGCAGCAGATTCCCTGCTTGAGAATCAGGACCTTGTTGTCCCGGATTCTGTCACAGAGGGATCAGCAGTAGAAAACATCAGTGCAGAGGCAGATGAAGCCTACAATAAGAACTGGACAGAATTCAAGGCTGCCTGCAACTGATAAAAACAAGGGGGAAGCAGGATGGAAATCTACAAAGGTGTCGCTACCTTTTCGGGAATTGCCATCGGTAAAATTTTATATTACAGCAGAGGAGAATATCAGATACGCCAATGTCTG
Source organism: Blautia sp. MSK17_66 (assembly GCF_020538025.1). Taxonomy (NCBI): domain Bacteria; kingdom Bacillati; phylum Bacillota; class Clostridia; order Lachnospirales; family Lachnospiraceae; genus Blautia; species Blautia sp. MSK17_66. The sequence continues at coordinate 55,121 of NZ_JAJBNQ010000004.1, read as the reverse complement.
GTCAGCAATATCAAGAAAGAAATCGATGATTTCCAGAAAGCCAGAGAACAGGCAGTCAGTAAACTCAGAGAGCTGTACGAAACCAATAAATCTCTGAATGAGCAGGAGGCCAGAGCTTTCCTTGACCAGGCAAAGCTTCTGGACTCCGAAAGTTTTCAGAGAGCAATCGAGAGCAGCATTGCCAATGAAAAAGTCAATGCTGCTTATGCAGTTATGACAAACCGTGATGAACTGGTGGAGACCTTCCGCAATCTGGAGGAACCAGTGATCCGTAAGAGAATTTCAGATATGCAGGAGATTTCGAATCGTTTGATCCAGATTCTTGGAGGTGCGGCAATTCGCATAAACCTGGGAGAAGAACCGGTGATCCTTGTTGCGGAGGCACTTTCACCGACAGAGATCATGGAGATGGACAAAGAGAAGCTTCTCGGGGTTGTCATGCATCATGGCTCAGCTGTCTCACACGCCTCTATCATGACGAAGACCATGGAGATCCCGACTCTGGTGGATATTGCACCGGATGATGAGTGGGATGGCATGACCGCGATCGTAGATGGTTATACGGGAACTTTGTACCTGGATCCGGATGCAGAGATCAAGCGGGAATATGAGATCCGTCTGGAGGCAGACAGAAAAGAAAGAGAAGAACTTCTCAAACTCAAGAGCCAGAAGGATGAGACAAAAGACGGCAGAAAGATTGGCCTGTATGCCAACATCGGCAACATGAGTGATCTGAGCAGCGTTCTTTTTTACGGAGCGTCGGGTATCGGACTTCTTCGAAGTGAGTTTCAGTACCTTGGAAGAGAAAATTATCCAAGAGAGAATGAACTTTTTCATGCGTATAAGAAGCTGGCAGAGACAATGGGCGAGCGTATGGCAGTAATCCGTACAGCCGATCTGGGGGCTGATAAGCAGGCTTCTTATCTGGATATTCCATCAGAAACAAATCCGATCATGGGAAACAGAGGTATCCGTCTCTGTCTGGACCGTAAGAGAATGTTTAAGGCACAGCTTCGTGCAATCTATCGTGCCAGTGCCTATGGAAATCTTGCGATGATGTATCCGATGATTGATTCGGAGGAGGAGATGGATCAGATCGAGGAGATCATCCGTGAGGTTAAGGAAGGACTTGATGAGAAGGGGATTCCTTATCGTGACATCCGCACAGGGATCATGATCGAGACACCGGCGGCAGTTATGATCAGCCGGGAACTTGCAAGGAGAGTAAATTTCTTAAGCATCGGAACAAATGATCTGACACAGTATACACTTGCCATGGATCGACAGAATCCGCTGCTCAAGGATAAATATAACGATCATCATCCGGCAGTCCTGCGTATGATCAAAATGGTGGTGGAAGCTGCCCATCAGGAAAACCGTCAGGCGGGAATCTGTGGAGAAATTGCAGCAGATACGGAACTGACAGAAACCTTCCTCCGAATGGGCGTTGATTTCCTGTCTGTTGTACCGGCGTGTATCCTTCCGGTCCGAAAGGCGATCCGTGCAACAGATCTCGGAGAGGGTAACTATGAATAAAAAAAGCAAAGTAATTCTTCTTCCCTGTAATTCCTACAGGGAAGAACTCGTTTATGAGAGTCTGGAACTCGGTCTGGAGCTTCTGGGTGGAATTGAAGGTATTATAGATAAAAATGAGTCAATTTTGCTGAAACCGAATCTTCTTAAGAAAGCAGAAGTGGACAAGGCAGTCATCACACATCCGACCGTCGTTGGTATGTTTGCCAGACTGATGAGGGAAAAGGGATATCAGGATATCGTACTGGCAGATTCCTGCGGAAACGGAACGACCAGTAAGGTGATCCATGGAACAGGAATGGACACTTATCTGGAGAAGTTTGATATTCCGGCAATTGATTATACAAAGGGGATTCATGTGGAGAACCCGAAGGGAATCCAGGCGAAGGAGTTTGTTCTTCCTAAGGAGCTTCTGGACAGGGACTGTGTGATTTCACTGTGCAAAATGAAGACGCATGCTCTGGAACGCATTACAGGTGCAGTTAAGAACAGTTATGGATTTGTTTATGGATTTCACAAGGCAAAAGGACATACCCTGTATCCGAGTGCAGACAGTTTTGCCAGGATGTTGGTAGATCTGAACCAGTATGTGAAGCCGCGTCTGTATATTATGGATGGAATTGTTGCGATGGAGGGCAATGGACCGGGCTCCGGCGAACCGGCACCGATGAATGTAATGCTGATGTCGCAGGATCCGGTGGCACTGGACAGTGTATTCTGTCACCTGATCCATCTGAAGCCGGAGATGGTGCCGACAAACTATCACGGAGAAAAAATGGGACTTGGAACATGGAAGGAAGAAGAGATTGAGATTCTCACACCGAATGGTCCGATCACCATGGGAAATGCGACTGCCCAGTATGGCAATCCATATTTTGATGTGGACAGGAGAGTGGCACGGTCCGGTATGTGGGAGCGTCTCGCAAAGGCTCTGAATATTTTTCAGAAAAAACCATATATCCAGCCAGATAAATGTATCCGCTGCGGCATCTGTGTCAAAAGCTGTCCGGTTCCGGAAAAGGCTGTGAATTTCAGAAACGGAAGGGAAAATCCGCCGGTCTATGATTACAAAAAATGTATCCGGTGTTTCTGCTGTCAGGAAATGTGCCCGGAGAAGGCAATTCATGTAAAATAAGATTTTCAGTATATATCTTATAAAAAAATGTCCCCTGTATGGGCTGCGAAAAGGAATCCGCAGTCTGTGCAGGGGACTTTTTGTCGATATTATCTTATGGAATCATGCAGTGCTCTGATAAATGCAGGGGTAGTACCGCAGCATCCTCCGACAACGGACGCACCGTTTTCGATCAGGATCTTCATGTAGGAAGCGAAATCCTCTGGATTCATGCTGTACACGGCATTTCCCTTATCATCAATCGTCGGCATGCCTGCATTTGGTTTGGCAATGACAGGAATAGAGACATTTTCCTTAATACTTCTTACAACGGATACAAGCTGATCCGGTCCGACAGAGCAGTTGATACCAACGGCGTCTGCACCGGCTGCCTCAAGCGAAACTGCCGCTTCGATAGCATTGCCGCCGCTGAAGATACTTCCATCCGCTTCAACAGTCATAGTACACATGATCGGAAGGTCGCATACAGAATTTGCAGCATCTACAGCTGCGAGGGTCTCTTCGATATTGATCATAGTTTCGGCCGCGATCAGATCGATGCCGGCATCTGCGAGGATCTTAACCTGTTCCTGATACATTTTGAAAGCGTCATCGTAAGTATAGTCGCCGTCAGCGGTGATAAAAGAACCGGAAGTTGTGATGTCCCCGGCTACATAGACCCCGTCTCCGGCAAGTTCTCTGGAATATCCGACCAGTGTGCGGTTGATCTCTTCAATCCGGTCCGTCAGCCCGTGCTTGGCAAGATTGATACGGTTGCCCCCGAAAGTCGGAGCATAAATAACCTGGCTTCCTGCTGCGATATAGGCACGTTGAAGTTCCTGAAAGATCTCCTTGTGTTCGATCACCCAGGTTTCCGTGCAGATTCCTCTGGGCATTCCGCTTGCCATAAGATTGGAACCTGTGGCACCATCGAGAAGAAGGATGTTTTCGGTCAGTTTACGGAATTGTTCTTTTGTCATGTTGGTTGCCTCCTTGATGAAAAAATAAAATGTATAAGCAACTTACCTGGCAAGCTCCGCATTTCCGTCGGAAGTGCTTATTTCAGTTTTTTATTATAACATGGGTATCTGCAAATGTCGATATTTGTAGATGAAAACAGGTTGCCGTTTTGGCTGGTCTGTGCTATTTTTTTATTATAATCTTTGTCCGGCAGTTCTGCCGGTAAATTTCCCAAATAAATATTATATATAAAGGGATTCTCATTTTTGTGTGTAGTGAGAAACCAATCAGTATCAGAATCATAACAATACAATTTCATAAGGAGGCAGCATGAATCTATTCGATTATACGTACTGCGGAAATTATAATCGGCAGATACAGAATCTCTCCAGGATCGTTCCGGAGAAATGGAGTTTTGGCGGCACAGAAGACAACGGTATCCTCAAGGGCTATCTGGAACATACTTTTCAGAGGGTTTATGAAGAAGGAAAAATACTGGAAACAGAGAATTATGCGATTTTCAATACAGGATTATTTAATCGATACTATCAGCCCGTCTATGTATATTTTATACCAAATCAGGTGCCGGACAGGCAGAGATGGTTTCTGGAAGGATTTTATACAGAGTATTATCTTTTGAAATCGGGGATTGACAGTCTGCCAAAGAGAGCAGAGTATGTACAGGACCCTTCAGAACTTATCTTTGATACAGGACTTGATATCATTCCCCAGTATGAACATATTTTTGAGGAGACAGAAAACAATCAGCGTCTTCCGGAAAATATCAGGAACAGTGTCATGAAAGTACCTCTCTTTGACGGTGCACTCCGGCAGACAAAACGAATGCTGGAGGCGGATTATCGCACCGCAATTCCCCAGTATTATGATCATAATATTCAGTTTCTCATTCCGGTCTGTCTGCAGGATCCGGCAAGAGCAGATCTGGCACTTGCCTGCGTCAAGACAGAAGATGGCAAAAAATATCTCGGACGAACCTGCCTCACCCTTAAGATGGCGTATCACAATGCGAGACTGCTGGCCAAGATCCACAGCAGCTGGCTGTGTCCGTAATAGTAATATCCCGGAAGGGATGAAAAACAGCTGTATTTTATATCTGAATCAGAAGTGACAAGATACTATCGAATCCGTACAGAACAGGAGATGAGCAAATGAACAGACAAAGAGAAAAGCGATCAGTGATACATAAGGTTGGAAATGCAGCAGGCATTGTTCTGAGCGGCATTTTGATTTTTATTCTGAGTATGAATTGTATCCTGATCTTCAAAAGCCTTACAAATATGGAGAAAGTGCCCGGAATCGGTGGAATCATACCGATGATCGTCCTGACAGATTCCATGTATCCACAGATCCAGTCAGGAGACCTGATCGTCTGCCGTACCAGAGAGGCAGATAAGGTCAGAGAAGGAGATGTGATCGCGTTCTTTGATCCGGCCGGCAATGGAAGGAGTGTAGTAACACATCGTGTCCGAAAAATCACGAAGGATGAAGACGGAAACCTTGCCTGGGTGACAAAGGGTGACGCCAACAATACAGAAGATCAGGCGCTTGTTCCGGCAGAAAATCTGGTAGGAATCTATCGGCACAGAGTTGCAGGACTTGGCAGTGCAGCCATGTTTTTGCAGACCACACAGGGAATGATACTCTGTGTGATCTGTCCGATCCTTTTGATGGTTGTCTGCGATACGATCTGCCGCAGGAGAAACGAAAGATCAGAAAAGAAAGCGGCAGACGCCCTCAGGGTCGAACTGGAAACTCTGCGGGCAGAGAAAGAAAAGCATATTTAGTTCTGAACGTGCCACACGGAACTGGATATAAATAACACAAACTGGAAAGGAGTACATAGCAATGAAGAAAAACAAAATGATGAGAAACACAGCCGCCCTGGGGGTAGCTGTATTACTTACAGCAAGTGTGCTGTCCGGAACGTTGGCGAAGTATACGACAAGTGTAACTGGTAAAGATGAAGCAAGAGTTGCAAAATTTGGAGTTGTGATTACGGAAAGTGGAGCAATGTTTGCAGATGAATATGAAACAGATGATACAAGTGTTATAGGGACAATTGCAAAGTCAGTAGTAACAAGTGGTAAAACTGGTGATGCAGTAGTTGCACCTGGAACAACGGGAGAGTTGGTTAATGCAACTATTTCAGGTACACCGGAAGTTGCAGTCAGAGTTCAATATGAACCAACCTTAACATTAACGGGCTGGAAAGCGGAAGATAATAGTGAATATTGCCCGATTGTTATTACGGTAGGAGACAAAACTTATGGTTTAACAGGAATGAAGGACATAAATGGAATTGCTGTTACAAATGCAGCTAATTCGGTTGCTGAGTTGAAAACAACTGTAGAAAATGCTATTAAGGCATATTCAAAAAGTTACGCTCCTAACACGGATTTATCTACAATAGGAACAAATGGTTATGTTCATGCATCTTGGAATTGGGCATTTGAAAATGATGATGAAAAAGATACATATCTTGGCAAATTGGCTGCAGATGCAGATGAGAGTAACGATTCAAAAATTGAGTTAGCACTTAAAACAACTGTAAGTCAGATTGACTAACCTAGATACATATAACTGCGATCAGCCAGACTTCGTCCTTGTTCAGTGGCAGGACAGGGACGTTTTCTGACTTTTCCAAAAACCAGAATCCTCTCTGCTTTTTGGGAAGGTCAGAAGAAGGAGAAAAGAAGATGTCAAAGAACAGTTCTACTGCGAAAAAAAGGAATTACAAAAATCACAGGCTTTGTCGGTTGATACTTATGTTGTCTGTTTTTGTGTCGGTGACAGCTGTGTCTGTCCTGTCCGTGCTGCATATCTGTCACAGTGATCGTGAGATCAGCCTTTATAAGGGGCTTATGAGTGCAGATCAGAATATACACAGAGCGATGGCCATGCAGAGTACAACTGCAAAGTTTACCAAAAAGCAGGCAGAGACTTTTGAGTTTAAGGTTTTGGATGACCGGAAGGTATGGAATACGGAGACTCCCATTGAACTGTTTCATACTTCCTGCCGAAATAAGAGCAATGAAATAACTGTGCAGAGCAGGAACACCCAGAAGGCTGTGGCACCTGGGACGGAGGGCGATTATACATTTTCACTGCAAAATTCAGGCAAAAGGAATGTACAGTATAAAGTCTGGTTTGAGGCTGACAGTAATTTCAGTAATTATGAGATTCCGCTGGAATTTCGTATATCCGGAAGCAATGGCTGGATGGACAGAAGAGGAAAATGGCTGAGCGCAGAAGAATTCAGTAAGATAAGTGAAAAAAGAAAGCTTTGTCCGGGGAGAAATGCAGAGTACACGCTTTACTGGAGATGGAGATTTGAGCGGGGCAAAGATGAACAGGATACGCTCTATGGAGATTTTTCCGCCGGCACGGGAAACATATCTTCGGAGCAAAAGAACGAACATCAGGAAATTTCCTATAGAGTAGTGATACATACACTTGCAGCAGAAGAGGCAGGCACAGAAGAATCTGCGGATTTTGTCCAGGCATGGTCAAAGAATACGGGCAGTGTCTTAAAGAAAGCACCAAAGACCGGTGACAGTGCGCAAACCGGAAGCTGGCTCATTATGCTTGCTGCATCAGGAATACTGGCTGTGGTTGTCAGCTGCCGCCGCATAAATTCCGGGATTTTGCGAAGAATTTCCCGGGGACTTTTCTGGCTGATACTGGGGATAAGTCTATATTTTATGAAGGCGCAGGATGTCTCGGGGAGTCCGATGCCCATGCCGTTTGGTATTGGTGTGGCAAATGTTCTTTCCGGAAGCATGGAACCCACTTTTTCCAGAGGGAGCCTTCTGATCGTCAGAAAAACGCAGAAGGTAAACAGAGGAGACATTGTGGTATATCAATCCGGAAACAGCCTGGTAGTACATCGTATCACAGAGATCAGAAAGGACCAGATCATAACGCAGGGAGACGCGAACAATGCACCTGATCCGGCATTTGACAGGTCCGAAATTCAGGGAGTGGTGATCGGGTGGATCCCATGTCTGGGAACTGTCCTGAGCATGGTCTGTACACTGAGAGGGATGTTGTTATTTTGTACGGTAATTTTTCTGATCGAATATTTTTTGCAGCGGCGAAAAAACGAGGAAGCACAGGAACTGAATGCTGTCAGAGAAGAGATCCGTATACTCAGGCAGGAAATAGGTCATGCAGAATGTCAGAGAAAAACACTTCGAAATAACAGAATCATACAGATATTAGCCGTTTTATTCTGGATAAGCGTACTGTTTAGCTGGATAGCGTCTGATATTTTTGCGAGATGCATGACACAGGTATCGGAAAAAAACGGTGCGGTCGCGGCGAAATTTGAAGTGACGGAGACAGGGACGCTTATGCAGGAAATTTCCAATATCTCCATAGCACCGGGAGAAGCCGTTGAGTATGAAATTCAAGTAACAAATAAAAGTGAGACAGCAGTCAGGTATGCCATTTATGCAGCCAGCAGAGATAAGAATCTGCCACTGGTGTTCAGAATATACAAAACAACAGAAAACACAGAGCAAAAGCAGTTAAGCGATGGTTCAGTCCTGGCAGACAAAATCGAAGTATCTTCCGATACGATTCTGGCAGATGATCCGAAAGTGCATGGCTATATTCTTGAAATTATCTGGCCGGTGAGTGAGAATCAGGCAGAGAGGAATGAAGATTATGCAGGAAGATCAGAGACTTTTGTTGTCACACTAAAGACAGAGCAGATTGATTGATACAGACAGGAAAGGGGATGAAAAATGACAGGGACAAAGATATTTTGGGCAGTTTTTTGTATGATCATGATTTCCATTTCTTCTGTGTCGGCAAAATATATAAGACAGACAGAACTTACAGGTGTAGTAAATGCCAGGAATTTTTATTTTGTCAGTGATCTGCTGGATGGTGGCATGCATCAGGTGACGGTAAAAGAGGATGCAATGGCGTCAGTGACTCTGACTCTGATGAACTATATGGATGAAGAGAGATATTCGGAAGTGGATATTGACTATGTGGTGGAAGTGAGAGATACAGACAAAGATGAAAAAAGCAGTCTTACAGTCAGCCCGGCAGCAGGAACCATAACAAAAGGGCAGCGAAATGCGGTGGAAATTGTGGTCAGTGGACTGAAGGCAGGGCATACATATAAGATTACTGCGTCGACAGATAATGCATACGCAAAGACACTGACAGGAGTAGTAAAGGTCAACGCGGATGACAGCCCGCTGTGTGCACCGGAAGCCGATGGAAAGGGGCAGTCGGAGGAAGAATTTACAGATTCGCTCCTTCCTGAAACTACGCAGGAGAGTACTCCGGAATCTGGAGAAGAAGCAGAGCAGGAGGAGGTTGACCTGGAGGATCTGAGTGAAAGTTCGGAAGATACGGAACCGGTGGAATGTGAGCCATTACCCGAAGAGAATGAAATGGAAGCGGATACAAAAAATTATGCTGAAATCCTCTGAAACCTATTGAAATCAGAACGTTTTTATGATACAAAAAGAAAGTTGCTATTTTATATAGAATATTTATAAAAAAGAGGGGATATTTTAGGAGGACAGCCAATGAGTAATAAGCTGATCGACTTGATCGACATTTCTAAATCTTATGGGATGCAGACAGTTCTGGATGAACTGAATCTTTATATCAGAGAGAACGAATTCCTGACGCTTCTTGGTCCAAGTGGATGTGGAAAGACCACTACACTTCGTATCCTGGGAGGCTTTGAGACACCGGATAAAGGACACGTGATCTTTAACGGGCAGGATATCACAGATCTTCCGCCAAATAAGCGACAGCTTAATACCGTATTTCAGAAGTACGCATTGTTTACACATATGAATATTGCGGAAAATATTGCCTTTGGATTAAAAATAAAAAATAAAAGTAAACAGTATATTTATGATAAGATCAAATACGCATTGAAGCTTGTTAATCTGGATGGATTCGAAAACCGTATGCCGGATTCCCTGAGTGGTGGTCAGCAGCAGCGTATTGCGATTGCAAGAGCAATTGTAAATGAACCGAAGGTGCTTCTTCTGGATGAGCCTCTGGGAGCTTTAGATCTTAAGATGCGTCAGGATATGCAGTATGAGCTGATCCGTCTTAAGAATGAACTGGGAATCACCTTCCTGTACGTAACGCATGACCAGGAAGAGGCTCTTACCATGTCAGATACCATTGTGGTTATGAACCAGGGATATATCCAGCAGATCGGAACACCGGAAAAAATCTACAATGAGCCGGAGAACGCTTTTGTGGCAGATTTTATCGGAGAGAGCAACATTATTTCTGCAACTATGGTAGAGGATCGTCTGGTCAAGATCCTTGGAGTTAATTTTGCATGTGTAGATGAGGGATTCGGACAGAATCAGCCGGTCGACGTTGTGATCCGTCCGGAGGATATTGATCTTCTCAAACCAGGCGAAGGAAGTATTGACGGCGTGGTCACACATATGATCTTTAAGGGTGTCCATTATGAGATGGAGGTAATGGCAAACAATTATGAGTGGCTGATACACAGTACGGATATGTTCCCGGTGGGAACAGAGGTCAGCATTCATGTGGATCCGTTTGACATTCAGATCATGAAGAAACCGGAGTCAGAAGATGAGGAGGCGGTAAACATTGAAGAATAAGCGTATGCTTGCCGGACCTTATCTGTTCTGGGCAGTATCTTTTGTTGTGATCCCGCTTCTGGTGATCGTATATTATGCATTTACCAGTGATGATGGAAGCTTTACGTTTGCAAACCTTGCACAGATCACGACACCTGAGAATCTGAAAGCACTGGGAATGTCCATCCTGCTGTCTTTTCTGAGTACAGTATTCTGTCTGCTTCTGGCCTATCCGCTGGCAATGATCTTAAGTCAGAAAAAGGTCAACCAGACAAGTTTTGTAGTACTTATTTTTATTCTGCCGATGTGGATGAATTTTCTTCTGCGTACACTGGCGTGGCAGACTCTGCTCGAAAAGAACGGTGTTATCAACAGTGTTTTGAGTTTTTTGCATCTGCCGGCTTTGGAAATCATCAATACACCATATGCGATCGTTCTTGGTATGGTCTATAATTTCCTGCCGTTCATGGTCCTTCCGATCTACAATGTGTTGATCAAGATCGACAATAACGTCATCAATGCCGCTCGTGATCTGGGAGCAAATCCGGTACAGACCTTCTTAAAGGTTATTTTTCCACTGAGTATTCCGGGTGTGATCAGCGGTATCACGATGGTATTTGTACCGGCACTGACGACTTTTGTTATCTCTGATCTCTTAGGAGGCGGCAAGATCCTTCTGATTGGAAATGTGATTGAACAGTCCTTTAAACAGAACAGTAACTGGCATGTGGGAAGTGGACTTTCTCTTGTACTGATGGTATTTATCATTGCAAGTATGGCCCTTGTGGCAAAATATGACAACGAAGACGGGGGTGCGGCATTTTGATCAGAAAATACTTACAGAAAATCTACCTGGCACTTATTTTTATTCTGCTGTATGCCCCGATCGTAACCCTGATCGTACTGTCCTTTAACCAGTCCAAGACCAGGGCAAAGTGGGGTGGTTTCACCCTGAAATGGTACAGAGAACTGTTTCGGAATGAACAGATCATGAGTGCTTTTTATACGACACTTATTATTGCGTTTGTTTCTGCAGCGATCGCAACGATCATCGGAACTGCGGCGGCAATTGCAATCCAGGGAATGAAACAGAAATGGAAGACCATGTATATGGGACTTACCAATATCCCGATGATGAACGCAGAGATCGTTATGGGTGTATCTCTGATGCTTCTTTTTATTGCGTTTCATATGACGCTTGGTTTCGGAACGATCCTGATTGCTCATATCACATTCAACATCCCGTATGTGATCTTAAGCGTGGCACCGAAGCTGAAGCAGACAAATCGTTACACCTATGAAGCTGCTCTGGATCTTGGGGCATCTCCGGTCAGAGCATTTTTTAAGGTGGTATTCCCGGATATCGTACCGGGCGTGCTTTCCGGATTTATGCTGGCCTTTACGATGTCACTGGATGATTTTGTTATCACTCATTTTACCAAGGGACCTGGAATTGATACACTTTCAACCAAAATCTACACAGAGGTACGAAAGGGAATCAAACCGGAGATTTATGCACTCTCCACGATCATGTTTGTGACGGTTCTAGTGCTTCTTATTCTGGTCAATTATTCTCCAAAGGAGGATGAGGAGGCAGCGGCAAGAAAAAAAGTCCGCAGACCTTCCAAAGTCAAGAAGATCATCATCCGCCGTGTACTTCCGGTTACAATCTGTATTGTGTTTATCGGAGGCGGTTTTTATTATGCCAAAGAAAGCGATGTCCTGAATGATGAAAAGCTGGTCGTTTATAACTGGGGCGAATACATTGATCCGGAGGTTCTGACTATCTTTGAGAAGGAAACGGGGATCGATGTGATCTATGAAGAATTTGAGACAAACGAAATTCTTTATCCTAAGATCAGTTCCGGTGCGATCGCTTACGATGTGATCTGTCCAAGCGACTATATGATTCAGCGAATGATCAAAAATGATCTGCTTTCGGAGATTGATTTCGATAATATCCCGAACCTCAAAAACATTGGAAAACAGTATCTGGAACAGTCAAGGCAGTTTGATCCGGAGAATAAATACTCTGTACCATATTGCTGGGGAACCGTGGGGATTCTTTATAATAAGACAATGGTGGATGAGCCTGTAGACAGCTGGTCCATTCTCTGGGATGAGAAATACAAGGACAGCATTCTGATGCAGGATTCAGTCCGTGATGCCTTTGGCGTGGCACTGAAATATCTTGGCTATTCTCTGAATTCCACAGACCTGGATGAACTGACCGAGGCGAAGAATCTTCTGATTGAACAGAAACCTCTCGTGCAGGCATATGTCATTGACCAGGTGCGTGACAAAATGATCGGAAATGAGGCGGCCATCGGCGTGATCTATTCCGGCGAGGCAATTTATACACAGAAAGAAAATTCGAATCTGGAATATGTGATCCCGAAAGAAGGAAGCAACATCTGGATTGATTCCTGGGTAATCCCGAAGAATGCAGAGCATAAAGAAAATGCAGAGAAATTCATCAACTTCCTCTGCAGACCGGATATTGCCCTGATGAATTTTGATTATATTACATATTCTACACCGAACGAGGCGGCAAGAGAGCTGATCGAGGATGACGATATCCGAAACAGTAAGATCGCATTCCCGGATCTTTCGAAATATGACAATCTGGAAACCTTCCAGTATCTTGGAACAGAAGCAGATCAGACGTATGGAGATCTGTGGAATAAAGTAAAATCATCGTAACTGTGAGGGTACTGAACAGTTACAAATCATTATAAAAAGTATGGACTGTCGAAAAATGGACAGCTCATACTTTTTTTGTGCATTTTTATAATAAAAAACGATAGTTAGATTAAACTTACCGATTTGTTTTGAAAAATTATACAAAAAACAAAAGAGAAAACAGGATAAAAATATGCAAACTTCACAATTATATGCTTGCAATGCTAAAAAGTATCCTATATAATAAAAGATATCCAGGGGGAAACGTAGAATTTTTGATGTATCAATAAAGGAGGGAATTGAATGTTAGACAAAACATACTATGACAAGGCGGATGAGGTCATTGCCGTTTATGGCCGCAAACCGGCTTCGCTGATTCCAATTATGCAGGATATTCAGGCGGAATACCGTTATCTGCCGGGAGAACTTCTCAATTATGTAGCAGATGAGATTGGAGTGACCCGTTCAAGAGCGTATAGTGTGGCAACCTTTTACGAGAATTTTTCCTTTGAGGCAAAGGGTAAATATGTGATCAAGGTGTGTGACGGAACTGCCTGTCATGTAAGGAAATCCCAGCCGGTAAAGGATGCCATTGTCAAGGAACTGGGGCTGGCTGACGGAAAATGTACAACGGATGATATGATGTTTACAGTTGAAACAGTGTCCTGCCTGGGTGCCTGTGGACTGGCACCGACTATGATGGTGAATGAGGACGTTCATCCAAAAATGACACCGGATAAAGCAGTAAAACTGATCCGAGAATTAAGGGGGGATAAGGCATGAGTATTACAAGTAAAGATGACCTGTTAAAGAAGCAGATAGAAGCTCAGGAAGAAATCAATTCCTATACTTGCCGTATCCTTGTCTGTTCAGGTACCGGCTGTGTCGCTTCCGGATCACAGAAGATCTATGATGAAATGTGCAGACTCTGTGAGGGAATTGACGGCGTAGAGGTCAGCATGCAGAAAGATGTACCGCATATCGGAACCATAAAGACCGGCTGCCAGGGCTTATGTGAGCTAGGACCTCTGGTTCGTATAGAACCGCAGCATCTGCAGTATGTACATGTGCAGGTAGAGGATTGTAAAGAGATCGTAGAGAAGACAGTCTTAAAGGGAGAACCGGTTGACAGACTGTTTTATAAACATGACGAGGAAGTCTGCAGGCAGCCGGAGGATATTCCGTTTTTGAATCAGCAGACGAGAATCGTCCTGGAACATTGTGGAAATATAGATGCAGAATCAATTGATGAATATATCGCAGTGGGTGGTTTCCAGGCGGTTCTGAAGGCATTTTTTGAAATGACGCCGGAAGAAGTTATTGAAGAGATCACAAAGTCCGGAATCCGTGGCCGAGGCGGTGCCGGATTCCCGATGGGAAAGAAATGGAGTCAGGTAGCGCGCATTGAATCTGATGTGAAATATGTAGTCTGCAATGGTGATGAAGGAGACCCGGGTGCATTTATGGATGGTTCCGTAATGGAGGGAGATCCTTATAAGCTTATGGAAGGTATGATCATTGCTGCATATGCAGTAGGTGCACATGATGGATATATTTATGTACGTGCAGAGTATCCGCTTTCCGTAGCCAGACTCAAAAAAGCAATTGCACAGGCGGAGGAATATGGACTGCTCGGAGATAATATCCTGGGATCCGGCATAGACTTCCATTTACATATCAACCGAGGCGCAGGTGCTTTTGTATGTGGTGAAGGTTCAGCACTGACAGCATCTATTGAGGGCAAACGAGGAATGCCTCGTGTAAAACCACCGCGTACAGTAGAAAAGGGACTCTGGGAGAAGCCTACCGTACTGAACAACGTAGAGACTTATGCAAATGTTGCGAGAATTATTCTTGACGGTGCTGACTGGTATCGCTCCATTGGAACAGAGGGAAGTACAGGAACCAAAACTTTCTCTCTGACAGGAGCAATAGAGAACACAGGTCTGATCGAGGTTCCGATGGGAACAACACTGCGTCACATTATTTATGACATTGGCGGCGGTATTAAGAAGGGAGCAGCCTTTAAGGCAGTGCAGATCGGAGGACCGTCCGGCGGATGTCTGGTTGAGAAACATCTGGATGAACCACTTGACTTTGATTCCGTCAAGAAGTTCAATGCGATCATCGGTTCTGGCGGACTGGTTGTTATGGACGAAAATACCTGTATGGTTGATGTCGCAAAATTCTTTATGGGCTTTACGCAGAGAGAATCCTGCGGAAAATGTGGCCCATGCCGAATCGGAACGAAGCGTATGCTGGAACTGCTTCAGAAGATCACAGAGGGCAGGGGAGAACTTAAGGATCTGGACAAACTGGAAGAGACTGCAAAATTTATTCAGTCCCGTTCACTCTGTGGACTTGGAAAGAGTGCACCGCTTCCTGTTATCAGTACGCTGCAGAATTTCCGCGATGAATATGAGGAACATATTGTGGAGGGCAAATGCCGTGCCCATGTATGTGAAGCAATGAAGATTTATGAGATTGATCCTGACAGATGTAAGGGCTGTACGAAGTGTGCCCGCAACTGTCCGGTAGGTGCGATAACAGGAGAGAAGAAAGAACCGCATAAGATCGATCAGACAAAGTGTATCAAGTGCGGAACCTGTATGGAAAACTGTACTTTTGAAGCAATCAGCGTGAAATAAACGAAAAGGAGGAGGATGACATGATTCATTTGACGATAGATGGAAAGCCTGTTGAAGTGGAGAAGGGGACGACCATCCTTCATGCAGCCAGGAAGGCAGGAATTGAGATTCCTACTTTATGTTATATAGAAGACTTGCTTCCGGATGGCTCCTGCCGTTTGTGTGTGGTTGAAGTCAGAAATAACGGAAGAACCAAGATAGATACAGCCTGTACCATGCAGGTTTCTGAGGGTGATGAGGTTTTCACCATGTCAGAAAAAGTGATCGAGTCAAGAAGACAGACACTGGATCTGCTTCTGTCGGATCACAATATTCACTGCTTTTCCTGTCCGGGTAATGGAGACTGTAAACTTCAGGATTATGCATATGAGTATGGACTGGATGGCTCCAGCTATGAAGGAGAGAAGAGCGGAGGAAAGATTGATGACTCCAACAAATTCTTTACCTATGACCCAAGTCTGTGCATCCTGTGCCACAGATGTGTCAACACCTGTAATCAGATTGTAGGAAGAGGTGCGATCGCTACTCTGGAACGTGGATTCCAGTCTGTGATCGGAAATGGCGAAGGTGTGTGGGCAGACGGTACCTGTGAATCCTGTGGAAACTGTGTGCAGGCATGTCCGACCGGTGCACTTACCATGAAACGAAGAAAGAACTACCGTGCATATCAGATCGACAAAAAGGTGCTTACAACCTGTCCGCACTGTGCAACAGGATGTCAGTATTATCTG
Organism: Blautia sp. MSK17_66; assembly: GCF_020538025.1. Lineage (NCBI taxonomy): Bacteria > Bacillati > Bacillota > Clostridia > Lachnospirales > Lachnospiraceae > Blautia > Blautia sp. MSK17_66. Next base: position 38,830 of record NZ_JAJBNQ010000004.1, on the reverse strand, counting down.
CTGGTCAAGGATAGTAAGATTGTTGATACAGAAGCTTATAACGGTCCGTCCAATAAGGGACTTCTCTGTGTTAAGGGACGCAGTGGAAGCTTTGATTTCGTACATCATCCGTCCAGGATCACAGATCCGCTTATCAAGAACAAAGAGACCGGTGAATTTGAGAAAGCAACCTGGGATGAGGCACTTGATCTGGTTGCATCTAAGTTCATGGAGATCAAGAAGAAATATGGTTCAGATTCTCTTGCCGGTTTTGCTTGCTCCCGTTCACCGAATGAAGATATTTACATGGTTCAGAAGATGGTTCGTACCTGCTTTAGAACCAATAACACGGACAACTGTGCACGCGTATGTCATTCAGCATCTGTAGCAGGTCTGGCAATGACGCTGGGTTCCGGTGCCATGACAAACCCGATCGAGGATATCACCAGGAAGCCAGATGTGATCATGTTGGTAGGCTCAAATCCGGAAGAAGCACATCCGGTTGTTGGTATGCAGATCCGTCAGGCAGTACAGCGTGGCTGTAAGCTGATCGTTGTAGATCCGCGTGATATTGGTCTTGCAAAGCATGCCGATATTCATCTGAAACTGAAACCGGGAACCAATGTTGCATTTGCAAACGGTATCATGAATGTTATTATCTCCGAGGGACTTCAGGATGAGAAATTCATCGCAGAGAGAACTGAGGGCTATGAGAAGATCAAAGAGATCGTTAAGGATTATACACCGGAGAGGGTTGCAGAAATCTGCCATATCGATGCAGATGAATTGAGAAAAGCAGCCATCATGTATGCAAAGGCAGATAAGGCTCCGATCATTTACTGCCTTGGTGTAACAGAGCATTCTACCGGTACAGAGGGCGTTATGTCCATGTCCAATATGGCACTCCTTGTAGGTAAACTTGGCCGTGAGGGCTGTGGTGTCAACCCACTTCGTGGCCAGAACAATGTACAGGGCGCCTGTGATATGGGTGCATCTCCGACAGATTTCCCGGGATATCAGAAGGTAGCGAATCCGGAAGTGATTGCCAAGTTTGAAAAGGCATGGAATACGAAACTGAACCCAAATCCGGGACTTCATGCGACAGATGTATTCCCGGCAGCAATTAAGGGAGATGTCAAAGGTCTTTATATTTATGGTGAAGATCCGGTTGTTACAGATCCGGATACCCATCATATTATTAAAGCACTGGAAAGCCTGGAATTCTTTGTGATCCAGGAACTGTTTATGACTGAGACAGCAGCGTATGCAGATGTGATCCTTCCGGGTGTCAGCTATGCAGAGAAAGAAGGAACCTTTACCAACACCGAACGTCGTGTGCAGCGTGTTCGCAAAGCAGTGACGATTCCTGGAAATGCAAGACTGGATACAGATATCATCATTGATCTTATGAACCGTATGGGATATCCGCAGCCGCATCTGACATCGGCACAGATCATGGATGAGATTTCTTCTGTGACCCCATCCTTTGGCGGAATCAGTCATGCCCGTCTGGACAGTGAAGAGGTAGGCGGAAAGGGCCTTCAGTGGCCATGTCCGACAAAGGATCATCCGGGAACACCGATCATGCATGTCGGTAAATTCGCGAGAGGTCTTGGATGGTTTTATCCTGCAGAATACATTCCTTCAGCAGAACTTCCGGATGAGGAATATCCGATCATCCTGATGACTGGTCGAATTCTGTATCATTATACGACAAGAGCAATGACAGGCAAAACACCGGAACTTATGGAAATAGAGGGCAGCTCTTTCATTGAAATGAACGAGGAGGATGCAGCGGCACTTGGAATCAGGAACGGAGACAGGGTACGACTGACTTCAAGACGAGGCCAGATAGAATCCACAGCCCGTGTAGGAACAAAAGTATCCAAGGGAGAGTCCTGGATGCCATTTCACTTCCCGGATGGAAACGCAAACTGGCTTACCAATGCCGCGCTTGATAAATATGCGAGAATTCCGGAATATAAAGTATGTGCAATTCGAATTGAAAAGGCATAGGCACATTGCCTTGAAACAGAGAACGGAATAGTTGTCCGTCAGCAGGGAATATTTTAAACCCGTCAGGGAATAAAATATTCCCTGTGTTTTTTTATAAGTTGAGGATTTTTTGTATATATGTTACAATAAAACGAAAATAGGATTGTAACATTTAGTGATAAAATATTGTCAGCGAAATGCGGTTCGGAAGATGATATTTGAAAGGCAGGATAAAGTTTTGGAGAATCTTAAGGTAGAAGATGCAATTGAACAATTATTGATCCACACAAGGATCATACAGGAAACAGAAACAGTAGACTTGCTTTCGACACGGGGAAGAATACTTGCAGAGGATATGAAAGCGGAGCTTGACAATCCTCCGTTTGACCGTTCGCCAATAGACGGATATGCCTGTAAGTCAGAAGATCTGACGGGGGCGGCACCGGGAAATCCGGTAACGCTTAAGGTGATCAGGGAGGTTGATGCAGGACAGTATTATGATGGAATGGTACAGTCCGGCGAGGCTGTTCGAATCATGACAGGAGCTGCGATCCCGAAGGGATGTGACTGCTGCGTAAAGCAGGAGGATACGGACTACGGAGAGGACAGGGTACAGATTTATAAGAGCATGAAGCAGTGGGAGGACTACTGCTTTCAGGGAGAGGACTTTAAGAAGGGTACGGTCTTACTGAGGGCAGGTACGAAGCTTGACTTTGTGGAAATCGGAATTCTTGCAAGCATGGGAGTGGCAGAAGTGCCGGTCAGAAGGCGGGCGAGGGTTGCCATCCTGACAACAGGTGATGAAGTCATGATTCCCGGTGAGCAGTTAAAGCAGGGGAAGATTTATGACTGTAACCAGAGTCTTCTTGCCGCACGTCTGATGGATTTTGGGGCAGAGCTGATTCGCGTGGACAAGATCGCAGACTGTCCGGAGGATATGACGAAGGCTCTTGAAGGAACTGTCGGGACAGTAGATATGATCATCACAACAGGGGCAGTTTCCGTCGGAAAAAAGGACATTATGCATGAGGCACTTAAGGAACTCGGGGCAGAGAGGATTTTCTGGAGGATAGAAATGAAACCGGGAATGCCGACGCTTTTTTCTGTGTACAAAGATACCCCGATTCTGAGTCTTTCCGGAAATCCATTTGGCGCAGTGGTATCGGCTGACGTTCTGATCCGGCCGATGGTGCAGAAGATGACACAGGATCCCGGGCTTGACACGATCAGGAAAAAATGCACACTGACCAATGAATTTGGAAAGAAGATCAAAGGTCGGCGCTATGTGCGTGCAGTTACGGATGGAGAGACGGTGACGATCCCGTCAGGACTTCATTCCAATGGGATCCTTGCAACAATGGCAGGATGTAACTGTCTGATCGAGATGGAGGCTGCAAGAGAAGGGAACTATGCCGGGGAACAGGCAGAAGTTCTTCTTCTGTGACGGGACAGAAAGAATGAAAACACAGAAAAAACAACTGATACTGGCAGTGAGCGGAATCAAAAATTCAGGAAAGACAACACTGATCACCGCACTTTTGCCGGCATTAAAAAAAAGAAACCTTAGTACGGCTGTGATCAAGCATGACGGGCATGAATTTGAGGCGGATATACCGGGAACAGATACCTGGAAGGCCGGAGAAGCCGGAGCCTGTGGGACGCTTGTTTTTTCCGGTACGAAATACATGATGGTCAAATATCATCCGGCAGAGTCAACGGAGGAACTGATCTCTTTATTTCCGGAGGCAGATATTATTTTGCTGGAAGGATTCAAACATTCGGAATATCCCAAAATCGAAGTGATACGAAAGGCAAATTCTTTGTGTTCTGTCTGTGACCCGAGATTCCTTCAGGGAATAGTGACTGATATTTCGAGGGAAGAACTGAAATATGATGCCGGTGAAGAAGTGGAGGAGATCCCATTTTTTGAGCTTGATGAAACAGAACCTCTTGCGGAGTGGATCTGTCAGCTATGGAAGAAAAAACAGAGTAGTTTATGATATACAAAAACAGGAGTAATAAAAACGCGGAATGAATGAAAGAAATGAGAATATAGAAGGTACTGCAGAAACACAGGCCTGTGATCTTGGTGTCAAGACAAAGGTGATCCTGACCAAAAATGCGGATTTTTTTGGGCCGGGGCTGTTTCATCTTCTGCAGTATATTGATGAGGAAGGAACGATTCATGCAGCATCCAAAAAGATGGGAATGTCTTATTCCAAATGCTGGAAGCTTCTGAATCGTGCGGAGGAACAGATGGGTTTTACCTTTCTTGACAGATATAATGGAGGCCCTCATGGTGGAAATTCCAAAATTACCGAAGAGGGCCGTGAATTTATGAAACGATATGAAGCATTATTAGATGAAATGCAGCAGACAGGTCAGAAGATTTTTGAAAAATATTTCGAGAAATATTTTAGCTGACAGTTATGAAGACTTTCATACGGTCTCTTCTTGCTGCACAGATGAGTGTCAGCTGGTATTTTCTGGCAAGCTCGATCGCCTCCGCAGTGGGAGATGCCTTTGAGCAGAGAATCGGAATGCCGGCATAGATCGCTTTTATTGCCATATCGGTGGGAATCCTGCCGCTGGAATAAATCATACATTCCCTGAGATCGATCTGGTGCCGGAGGGCATATCCGATCACTTTGTCGAGGGCGTTGTGCCTGCCGATGTCTTCACAGGAAAAAAGAACCTCATTTTTTCGGGCGAGAAGACAGCTGTGCGTGGCAAAGGTAACACTGTGAAGAGGCATTCCATCGGCAAAAGTATCAGCCATATGGAAGATCCATTCAGACTTCCATTCGATCGGAGTAACCGGAACCGGTGGATGGTCCGAGGAAAAATAATCGTTGAGGATATGGTTTCCGGTGCAGCAGGAGGGAGTGGTCTCCACAAAGGAAGCCCCCAGGGCTCCGGACTCTTTATTCTGGGACGGGCGGAGATAGACTTTGGCGCGTTTTCCATATTCGCAGATATAAATCTGCTCGATGTCATCGACGGAACGGATGATGTGCTCTGTCAGAAGCCGTCCAAGGACGAGTTCTGTGAGATGCTGTGGAAGACAGATAAGCTTCATTGTGAGACGGTCATTGATATAGACATCAAGCAGATGCTCATTCAGAACCTGCTCTTCTGTAGAGAAGTTCTGTCCATCCCGGCCAATAAACTGATAGGCTTTTGTTTCCAGTAATGGAAGATCATGGTATTGTTCGTTAATATGCATAATAATTTCTCCAATATTATAATCAGTGGATTCTGAACAGCAGCAGAGACTGCATAAGCTGTAATGCCAGAAATCCCTTTGCAGATATCTTTACTATAGCAGAAAACGGACAATTTCAAAAGAGTAATATATAGGTAGACAAAAAGAAACGGAGAAAGATTTAGTTATGAAAGACAGATATGGACGTGAGATTGACTATCTTCGGATATCCATCACAGACAGATGCAATCTCAGATGTATTTACTGTATGCCGGAGGAAGGAATCTGCCAGACAGCGCATAAAGAAATCCTGACTTATGATGAGATCAGGAGAATCTGCCGCTGTATGACAGCTTTAGGCATCAAAAAAATAAAACTGACAGGCGGAGAGCCTCTGACAAGAAAAGACAGTGCGGTTCTTGTACGAATGCTGAAAGAACTTCCAGGAATAGAGAAAGTGACGCTGACCACAAACGGGATTCTTCTGAAAGAACAGATGGCTGAACTGGCGGAGGCAGGAATTGATAATATTAACATCAGTCTGGATACACTAAATACAGAGGCTTTCAAAAAAATAACACGAAGAGAGGGACTGGCAAGGGTCCTGGAGGGACTGAAAGAAGCCATGAAATATCCGCAGATTGGTCTTAAGATCAACTGTGTACCGGTTCTCGAAGATCCGGAGAATCTGATAAATCTTGCCGAGATTGCAAGAGACAATCCCATCCATGTGCGTTTTATTGAGATGATGCCAATTGGCTATGGCAAAGAATTTCGTTTTTGTGGTGAGGATGAAATCTGTTCTGTTTTGGAGGGAGCATATGGAGAAATGACTCCGATCACAGAGAAATATGGAAATGGTCCGTGTCATTATTACAAAATCTCTGGTTTTCAGGGAAAAATCGGTTTTATCAGTGCAATGACCCACAAGTTCTGTTCGCAGTGTAACCGTGTCAGGATGACTTCAGAGGGATATCTCAAGGCATGCCTGCAATACCAGACGGGAGTAAGTCTCAAAGATATGATGCGGACCGGCTGCAGTGACGAGGAACTGACAGAAGCAATCCGTAAGGTGATCTGGGAAAAGCCGGGAGAACATCATTTCACATCAAGGGTGATCGATGAAGGAGAAAGCAGGCTGATGTCACAGATCGGCGGCTGAGAAAGAGAATCAGTCTGTTCCGGGTGACAGGCTGAGTAGAATGGCAGGAGGAAAATATGGCAGAAAATAAACTGGCAATGATCGTTCTGGCAGGAGGAGCCAGCAGTCGTATGGGACAGGAAAAAAGCGATCTGCTCCTGAACGGACGAACGTTTCTTGAGACACAGATCGCAAAAGGAAGACAGCTTGGAGTGAACAGGATTTATGTTTCCGGCTATCGTGGAGAGGGCTGCACAGAAGAAATTGTGATGGACCGGATCAAAGAAAGAGGACCACTGGGCGGACTCGAAGCCTGCCTCAGTAAAGCAGCCGGTGATGGAGCGGACAGATGTCTGGTTCTTGGTGTGGATACTCCGCTGGTCCCGGTATCGGAACTGTATAATCTTATTCAGACAGCTGAATATGAAGGCTTAAGCCGAGTGGTTCTTCTTCGGCATCATGAAAGGGAAGAGTCGTTGATAGCAGTTTATGAGACCAGTCTGTATAGGGAGATCCGGGAATTTCTGGAACGAGGACAGTCTTCGGTTTTTCGTTTTCTGAATGAAATCGGTTATTCCTGTTATGATGCACAGGAGAAGGAAGTATGTTTTACGAATATCAATGATCCGCAGATTTATGAGACAGTCTGCAAAAATCAGTATGAATAAAAGACCCTGAAAGATCGCCTTTTCTTTTTATTTTTTCAGTGTATATTTCTCGATGAGATCCAGCATTGCATACAGCACCATGGCGATGACACACAGGATCACGATCGACATCAGCACCCATGTCAGCTTGAAGGTCTGTGATCCGTAGATGATCAGATAGCCAAGACCGCATCGTGCACCGATAAATTCACCGATGACCACACCGACAAGGCATAACCCGATGTTTACTTTCATGATACTTAAAATAAGAGGTACAGAAGACGGAAGGACAATTTTTGTCAGTTCGTCTTTTTTTGTGCCGCCAAGCGTGCGGATAAGCTTTAATTTTTCCGGATCCGCCCCACGAAACCCTGTGTAAAGATTGATCACAGAACCGAAAAGTGCCACAGACATTCCTGCAACAATGATGGTTCGGACATTCGCACCGAGCCAGACAATCAGAAGTGGTGCGAGAGCGGATTTGGGCAGACTGTTCAGGACGACGAGATAAGGTTCCAGTATTTTTGATAGCTTTGGACATGCCCACAGAAGAACAGCGGTGCCGATTCCAAGTAATACCACAAATGCAAAGCTTATAAGTGTTTCCATCAGTGTGATTCCAATGTGCGCAAAAAGCGACTGATCCTGTATCATGTGGAGAAAGGTCTGCCCTATCGCGGAGGGACTGCTGAAAATAAACGAGTCGATCCACTCTTCTCTGGCAGAAATCTCCCACAAAAGCAGAAAACCCAGGAACAGGAAGATCCTGGATATCCGGATCAGATATTTTTCATGACGGATATGAGTCAGATATTTCTTCTGAGCAGGGGAAAGGTCAGTCATTCTGGTTCAGCTCCTTCCAGATGAGATTGAAATAAGATTTAAACTCCGGTGCACTGCGAGAAGCGAGAGGGGTTCGCTCTGTGAGGGACAGCCTGATCGGAACGATGCGTGCAACATGAGCCGGGCGGGCGGAAAGGATGATCACACGGTCAGCCATGCTGATCGCTTCGGAAATATCGTGTGTGACAAGGATCGCTGTCTTCTGTTCTTTTCTGAGAATACGTCCGATGTCATCACTGACATTTAAACGGGTCTGATAGTCGAGGGCAGAAAAAGGTTCATCAAGCAGCAGAAGTTCCGGCTTTAAAGCGAGAGTGCGGATCAGGGCCGCTCTCTGGCGCATTCCTCCGGACAGCTGTGAAGGATGGGCATTGCGGAATTTATCCAGCCCATAAGTCTTCAGCATTTCTTCAACGCAGGAGAGCTTCTGGGGGGTCAGTTCTTTTCGGATCTCAAGGCCGAGAATAACATTTCGATAAATTGTCCTCCATTCCAGAAGATGATCCTTCTGGAGCATATATCCGATGCGGGGATCTCCGGGAAGCGGAGGCGTACCGTTCATAAGAATCGTACCTTTTTCTGTTGGAAGAAGACCGCAGATCAGGTTCAAAAGCGTGGATTTTCCACAGCCGGACGGACCGACAACAGCCAGAAATTCGCCAGGCAGCAGATGAAAGGATATATGTGAAAGAGCCCTGGTTTCTCCGGATACGGTATGGTAGGAAAGAGAAACGTCTCTGATTTCGAGAAGGGGGTTCATGGTAATACCTCCATGCAATGTAAATTCAAAAGATGAAAATCTGTAACTGTTCAGTACCCTGTTACTGTGAACAGTTATGTACTCTCGCAGTTACGAAAATCTTATTTTAAGATATGCGAAGAGAGTCATATGTGTTATGATAGGTTACATCAGAGTATAGGATTAAAGGAATGATAAATGATGAATAAACGAAATTATCAGAGGGAACTGGATGCCCTCCTTACAGATATAGAAAAAGAACATAAAGTTCCACGGCTTTTCCTTCACAGCTGCTGTGCACCGTGCAGCAGTTATGTGCTGGAATATCTTTCGGAATATTTTGAGATCACGGTATTTTTTTATAATCCAAACATCTCTCTGGAAGAAGAATACCGCAAACGAGTGGAGGAGATTAAACGACTGGTCAGAGAGATGAAGTTTGAACATCCGGTTCATATTGAAGAAGGTTCCTATGAGCCGGAAGTTTTTTACCAGATGGCAAAAGGGCTGGAACAGGTTCCGGAGGGCGGAGAGAGATGTTTTCGCTGCTATCGTCTCCGCATGGAGGAGGCAGCAAAAGCTGCCAGAGACGGCGGCTATGATTATTTCACGACCACGCTCTCCATAAGTCCGCTCAAGAACGCACAGAAAATTAATGAGATTGGGGAAGAACTGGCAGAAATCTATGGGGTAGCACATCTTCCATCGGATTTCAAGAAGAAAAACGGTTATAAACGATCAATAGAGCTGTCTCATGAATACGATCTTTATCGGCAGAATTACTGTGGCTGTGTCTTTTCGAAACGTGAACAGGAAGGAAAAATACAGCAAAAACAAGATTCAGAGAATTCAGCCTCTTGATTTTCCACTGGAATGTGGTAAACTGATAACACGTTCTGTGCTGACAGCTTTTTCAGAGAATATTGTCAGATTAAAAATCAGCGTACAAAAGGAGGACATTATGGCACAGTTATGGGGAGGACGTTTCACAAAGGAAACCGACAAACTGGTATACAACTTTAATGCGTCTATTTCATTTGACCAGAAATTTTATAAACAGGATATCCGTGGAAGTAAGGCACATGTCAGAATGCTTGCAAAGCAGGGAATTCTGACAGAAGAAGAGAGAGATCAGATCCTTGGCGGTCTGGACAGTATTCTTGCAGATGTAGAGTCCGGCAGGCTGGAGATCACATCCGAATATGAGGATATCCACAGCTTCGTAGAGGCAAATCTGATTGAACGTATCGGAGATCCGGGCAAAAAGCTTCACACAGGAAGAAGCCGTAATGACCAGGTTGCCCTTGATATGAAAATCTATGTCCGTGATGAGATTGAGGAAATCGATGCAGAGCTTAAGAAGCTTCTGGAAGCACTTCAGACGATCATGGAAAATAATATACATACGTATATGCCGGGCTTCACACATCTGCAGAAGGCACAGCCGGTCACACTGGCACATCATGTCGGAGCATATTTTGAGATGTTCCGCAGAGACAGAAGCCGTATGGCAGATATCCGCAAGCGTATGAATACCTGTCCGCTTGGTGCAGGTGCACTTGCAGGAACTACTTATCCTCTGGACAGATTTTATACTGCAGAGCTGCTTGGTTTTGACGAGCCGACCAGAAACAGTATGGATTCTGTATCTGACAGAGATTATGTGATCGAGCTTCTTTCTGCAATGTCTATCGTTATGATGCATCTGAGCCGTTTCTGCGAGGAGATCATTCTCTGGAATTCCAATGAATATCGTTTTGTGGAGATTGATGATGCCTACAGTACAGGAAGCAGTATCATGCCGCAGAAGAAGAATCCTGACATTGCAGAGCTTGTAAGAGGAAAAACAGGCCGTGTCTATGGGGCACTGACCTCTATTCTGACAACCATGAAGGGAATCCCGCTTGCATACAACAAAGATATGCAGGAAGACAAGGAACTGACCTTTGACGCGATTGATACAGTCAAAGGTTGCATTGCCCTGTTTACAGGAATGGTTTCTACCATGGAGTTCCGTAAGGATGTTATGGAGGCAAGCGCCAAAAACGGCTTTACAAATGCGACAGATGCAGCAGACTATCTGGTAAACCATGGTGTGCCGTTCCGTGATGCACATGGCATCGTAGGACGACTTGTTTTGACCTGTATTGATAAAGGAATTTCTCTGGATGAACTTCCTCTTGAGGAGTATAAAGAAATTTCTCCTGTATTCGAACAGGATATCTATGAGGCGATCAGCATGAAGACCTGTGTGGAGAAGCGTGAGACTTATGGTGCACCGGGACCAAAAGTTATGGAACAGGTTATCGCCTTAAATCGAGAATATTTGAAAAATAATTAAAAAACCTCTTGCATTTTTATACAAAGTGGTATAGTATGTACAAAGAAAACAGATGTATGCCGTGCAAAGACATGCAAAGAATGAGTGAGGAGAAAGTATTATTATGAGCGAAAAACTGAGAGTCGGCATTTTAGGTGCAACAGGAATGGTAGGACAGAGATTTATCTCCCTTCTGGAGAATCATCCGTGGTTTGAGGTTGTTACCCTCGCTGCAAGCCCGAGAAGTGCAGGAAAGACTTATGAAGAGGCAGTAGGCGGAAGATGGAAAATGGACACTCCAATGCCGGAAGCAGTAAAGAATATTGTTGTAATGAATGTTAATGAAGTAGAGAAAGTTGCATCTACCGTAGACTTTGTATTCTCAGCAGTAGACATGTCCAAGGACGAGATCAAAGCAATCGAAGAAGAATACGCAAAGACAGAGACTCCTGTTGTATCCAATAACAGTGCACACCGCTGGACACCGGATGTACCGATGGTAGTGCCGGAAATCAACCCACAGCATTTTGACGTGATCCAGTATCAGAAGAAACGTCTCGGAACAACCAGAGGCTTCATCGCTGTAAAACCAAACTGCTCTATCCAGAGCTATGCACCGGTACTTACCGCATGGAAAGAATTCGAGCCATATGAAGTAGTTGCCACCACATATCAGGCAATTTCCGGAGCAGGAAAAACCTTCAAGGACTGGCCGGAAATGGAACATAACATCATTCCATACATCGGTGGAGAGGAAGAGAAGAGTGAGAAAGAGCCGCTCAGACTGTGGGGCAAGATTGAGGACGGTGTGATCGTACCGGCTACAGAGCCAGTGATCACCTGCCAGTGTCTGCGTGTTCCGGTACTGAACGGACATACAGCAGCCGTATTTGTTAAGTTCCGCAAGAAACCTACAAAGGAACAGCTGATCGAAGCTCTGAGAAACTTCAGAGGACTTCCTCAGGAACTGGAACTTCCGAGTGCACCGAAGAACTTCATCCAGTATCTCGAAGAAGACAATCGTCCGCAGGTAAGCGAAGATGTCAACTACGAAAACGGAATGGGTATCTCAATCGGACGTCTCCGTGAGGATACAGTTTATGATTACAAATTTGTAGGACTTTCCCACAATACTGTAAGAGGAGCTGCCGGTGGTGCTGTACTCTGTGCAGAGACACTGAAAGCAAAAGGATATATCACAAAGAAATAAGACACAGCCGTAAACTGTGAGAATAAGGAACCGCTCTGTCAGAGAAAGATCTGACCGGGGCGGTTCTTTTTGCCCGCTGTTGTGAACAGAGCAAACAGTAACGCGGAAATACCCGGAAACTCCGGGAGTGAAATTTAACCATAGAGAATGTATGGGATTTATGATATGATACATATCATAGATGGGAAGGGATGATCCCGTTATCTAAAGAAGGGGGTATCAGATAAAATGGAAAAGATATATCTGACAAAGCTTGCACCAAACTGTGGCTGTGCTGCCAAAGTCGGCCCCGGCACACTGGCGGGAGTGCTCTGCAAACTGCCGAAATTTCACAATGAACATCTTCTGGTTGGAACAGAAACCTCAGATGATGCGGCTGTCTATAAGATCTCAGATGATCTGGCAATGATCCAGACTCTTGATTTCTTTACACCGGTGGCAGATGATCCCTACGATTTCGGACAGATTGCAGCAGCTAATGCATTAAGTGATGTGTATGCCATGGGTGGAGAACCGAAGACAGCATTGAATATTGTGGCTTTTCCGAAAGAAATGGATACAGAGATCCTGGGTGAGATTCTTAAGGGAGGTGCTGACAAAGTACTGGAGGCAGGCGCAGTCCTTGCAGGCGGTCATACGATCCAGGACGACACACCGAAGTATGGACTGAGCGTCACTGGGTTTGTAGATCCGGAGAAATTCTGGAAGAACTATGGAGCACAGACAGGAGACAGACTGATCCTGACCAAGCCACTTGGAACAGGAATCGTCAATACTGCGATCAAGGCCGATCTTGTATCGGAGAGAGCAAGGGAAGCAGCTCTTCGTTCCATGAAGACGCTGAATAAATATGCATGTGATATTTTGAGAAAGTACACAGTTCATGCATGCACCGATGTGACAGGGTTTGGTCTTGGCGGTCATGGCACAGAGATGGCAGATGGCAGTCAGAAGACACTGGTCATTAATACCGAAGCCCTGCCGGTACTTCCGGATGTGGAGGAGTATGCATCCATGGGACTGATCCCCGGCGGAGCATATCGTAACCGGGAATTTGCAGATAAATCAGGATATCAGAGCAGCGCGCAGCTTTGGAGAGAGGATCTTGTGTTTGATCCGCAGACATCCGGAGGACTTCTGGCAGCAGTCCCGGCAGAAGAAGCGGAGAAGCTTCTCGCCGAACTAAAAGAGCTTAATCTGCCCTGTGCAATGATCGGAGAGGTTATTGACAGACAGGAGTACGCATTGCAGATTCGATAACGGTAAGTTATCGGTAATAGCAACAAGTTTGTTAATTAAATATCGAACTTTTTTGAAATTGTGTTGAGAATCTTTGTGGAAAATGCTATAATAAATTCACACAATATGCGGAGGATATATTGAATTATCACAACGATTTGGTGATTAAACCATAAATACAATATATCCTGGGAAAGGGAGGTATTTTTTATGAATCACGAGGATGTACAGAAAGTATCAAATGCGGCAAATGCAAAGATCACTCTGCTTCAGAATAATTTTCTGAAGTATTTTATGAGAGCGGTCATGGCAGGATTCTTCATTGTGGTGGCAATGATCTTTTCCAATGTGGTTGGCAATGTTTTTGCCGGAGCAGAGGAGCCGGCGTGGGGTAAGTTTCTTGGAGCAATTGTGTTCTCAATTGCCGTTCTTCTGATCTCAATGGTCGGAGGAGAACTCTTTACCGGAAACAACCTGGTTATGGCGTTTGGAGCTTATGACAAGAAGGTAAGCTGGGGAGATGCCGGTAAGGTGTGGGCTGTAAGCTACATAGGAAACTTTGTGGGATGTCTGATCCTGTCGCTTATCTTTGTATGGGCAGGAGCTTCAGGAACCGGAGATTATTTTGCCGGATTTATCGGAAACAAGCTTGCAATCCCGGCAGGCCAGATGTTTTTCCGTGCTGTTTTGTGTAACTTCTTTGTATGTCTTGGGGTACTTTGTGGAATCAAGTTAAAGAGTGAGACTGCAAAGTTTTTGATGATCGTTATGTGTATTGCAGGTTTTGTTGTCAGTGGATTTGAGCACTGTGTTGCAAATATGGGTATTTTTGTGACAGCGGGTTTCCTGGTACCGGGACTTTCCATTGGTGCAATGTTCAAGAGTATGGTGATCGTCACACTGGGAAATATGGTTGGCGGTGCAGTTCTTCTTGCATGGCCGCTTAGAAAGATGAGTGCAGATCAATAATATGAGTAAGGCTTTATATATTGCAGAGAAACCGAGCGTCGCTCAGGAATTTGCAAAAGCATTAAAAATTAACGGACAGAGAAAAGACGGATACCTGGAATCAGAAGATTCTATCGTGACCTGGTGTGTAGGACATCTGGTCACGATGAGTTATCCCGAAAAATATGACATCAAGTACAAAAGGTGGAGTTTTGATACCCTGCCTTTTTTGCCGCGTGAATTTAAGTACGAGGTGATCCCGGGGGTTCAGAAACAGTTTGACATTGTGAAAAGGCTTCTGAACCGCCCGGATGTAGAGACTATTTATGTGTGTACCGACTCCGGACGTGAGGGAGAATATATCTATCGTCTGGTAGCACAGATGGCTGGTGTGAAGGATAAGGATCAGAGACGTGTCTGGATCGATTCCCAGACAGAAGAAGAGATCTTAAGGGGAATCCGTGAGGCGAGGGAACTGTCAGCTTATGACAATCTGGCGAACTCTGCTTATCTCCGGGCCAAGGAGGATTATCTTATGGGAATCAATTTTTCCAGGGTGCTTACACTGCGCTATGGAAACAGTGTCTCCAATTATCTGAATACGAAATATCAGGCGATCGCAGTAGGAAGGGTCATGACCTGTGTTCTTGGGATGGTCGTGCGCAGGGAGCGGGAGATCCGCTGCTTTGTCAAGACACCGTTTTATCGCGTGATCTCCGGAATTGCTCTGGAGGGTGAGAAGTTTGATGGTGAATGGCGGGCAATGGAAGGAAGCCGGTATTTTAAGTCTCCTTATCTGTATAAGGAAAACGGCTTCAAAGAAAGAAAACACGCACAGGAACTGATCGATTTCTTAAATAAGGAGCAGCCGCTTAAGTGCTGTGTCGAGAAGATCGAGCGTAAGAGAGAAAACAAAAATCCACCGCTTCTTTTTAACCTGGCGGAGCTTCAGAACGTATGCTCTAAGCTGTTCAAGATCAGCCCGGATGAGACTTTGAAGATCGTCCAGGAATTATATGAGAAGAAGCTGGTCACATATCCAAGGACGGATGCCAGAGTGCTTTCCACGGCAGTATCGAAAGAAATTTACAAAAATATCGCAGGTCTTCGCAGTTATTCCGCAATTGGAAATGCCGCAGAAGAAATTCTGCAGATGGGAAGCTACAAAAGCATTGCAAAGACACGGTATGTCAATGATAAGCAGATCACAGATCATTATGCGATCATTCCGACCGGTCAGGGACTGAATGTGCTTGGCAGGCTTTCACTTACGTCGCAGAGAGTTTATGAGACGATCGTGCGCCGTTTTCTGTGCATTTTCTGTCCTCCGGCAGTCTATCAGAAGGTCAGTCTGGTGACGGAGATGCAGAAGGAGAAGTTTTTTTCAAGCTTTAAGGTACTTCAGGAAGAAGGATATCTTAAATATGCGGTGAATTCTTTTGTCCGCCGAAATACAGGTGGAACACAGGATACAGAAAAAAGTGACAGTGAGGATGTTTCCTGTGATGCACAGCTTCTGGCTGCATTGCATAAGCTCAAAAAGGGTGATATACTGGATGTAGATTCGCTGGAGATCAAGGAAGGCGAAACTTCACCGCCGAAACGTTATAATTCAGGTTCCATGATCCTTGCAATGGAGAATGCAGGACAGCTCATCGAAGATGAAGAACTGCGTGCACAGATCAAAGGAAGCGGGATCGGAACCAGTGCGACCAGAGCAGAGATATTGAAGAAGCTTTTTTCTATCAAATACCTTTCGCTTAATAAGAAGACACAGGTGATCACGCCGACGCTTCTGGGAGAAATGATCTTTGATGTGGTGAACTGTTCGATCCGGCAGCTTCTGAATCCGGAGCTGACTGCAAGTTGGGAAAAGGGACTGAACTATGTCGCAGAGGGAAGTATCACGCCGCAGGAATATATGGATAAGCTGGAACATTTTGTCCGGATCCGTACTGACCAGGTAGAGCAGAGCAATTATCAGTATGCGTTGCGGCAGTTTTTTGATGCGGCGGCGGTTAATTATCAGAAGAAACAGACAACGTCAAAACGAGGAGGAAATACCTGAATGTTAAAAGATTTTACAATTTCAAATCTGCTGGATTTAAATGAGACGATCGCAGGGGAATTATTCGAAGGAAAAACCTATCCGTGGGAAGTGCTTCCGGAGATTGGAGATTTTATTCTGAAGCTTGGCAAGACTCTGGATCCACAGGAATATGACTGTAAGGATGGTAATATCTGGATCGCAAAGGGTGCAAAGGTTGCACCGACAGCATGTATCAATGGACCGGCGATCATAGGAAAGGACGCAGAAGTGCGCCATTGTGCATTTATTCGCGGAAATGCCATCGTAGGTGAGGGTGCTGTTGTAGGAAATTCTACAGAGCTTAAAAATGCAGTACTGTTCAACAAAGTACAGGTTCCGCATTATAACTATGTAGGAGATTCTGTCCTTGGTTATAAGTCCCACATGGGAGCCGGATCCATCTGTTCCAATGTGAAATCCGACAAGAAGCTGGTTGTAGTCAAGGATGGTGAAGAAAAGATTGAGACCGGGGTTAAGAAATTTGGCGCAATGCTTGGAGATCACGTAGAGGTTGGCTGCGGTTCTGTTCTGAACCCGGGAACTGTGATCGGAAGAAATTGCAATATTTATCCTCTTTCACCGGTAAGAGGCTGCATTCCTGCAGACAGTATTTACAAAAATGCAGCAGAGATCGTCAAAAAGAACTGATCGTGACGTTTAACGGTAGAACAGGATCTGCCGGAGGATCACCAGAAGGATGATGTGCACCGGATAAAACAGATAAAAAAAGTATTTCGCGGCTTTTCCTTGGATAAAGCCGCGTTTTCCATTGTACATATTAATGGAAATAAAGGAAAAACACATTTTCCACTCATAATTCATCCACAGAGTGCTGACAAGTGCCTGCTGGAACTTCTGGGTACGGAGCAGATACATGATCAGGATCAGAAGAAAGCCATGCCAGCTGTAATCTGCGTGTAAAACAAAAGAGAAACCGAAGAGTCCGGCAATACATAACAACTGCAGCAGTGGCTTCTCCCACAGAGCCTCCAGCGCACAGAGTCCAAGATAACCCAGAAATAAGGTAAAAAATACATTCTGTGTATCCGGGTAATGCCAGGTATTGCTGAACATGAAATTCCATGGGATTTCTGAGATCAATGCAAAGAGAAGCAGGTTCTGTCCGTATTTCCGGCGATCATGTGTGTGCAGGAATCCTTCCATCAAAAGAAAGCAGAAGATTGGAAAGGCAGATCTGCCAATGTCCCGGACAATACGGTACCAGGTGATCTCAGTGGAACCGATGGTAAAAAGAACCCGAAGCGCGGGCTTATAGTTGGCAAGGATCAGAACTCCGGTATGATCGATCAGCATCAGAATGCAGGCAAGAAGCTTAAGGGCACTGCCGCTTAAGATCTGAAATCTTGTCGGAAAAATACTCGGAGGTAATGTCGGCTGTGTGCAGGTAGTCATAAAAATCTCCTTCGATAAAATTTTCGTGTTTTGTATGCTCATATTTTTGCATGAATGAACAATATCCTTATTTTAGCATAAAACATACTATTTTACCAATCTTGTCTGGGAAAATAGGCTATGTTATATTGTAACTGTTCACAGGTAATATTCCGCGAGGTGTTTTGCCATGTATATGATAAAATCCCGAGACATACGAGGCAAAATGCCATCACCGAAGGTGATTTGGAATGCATTTTGACCAAGTTACTGCGAACGGAGTGAACAGTAACGTTATATTAAAGTAATAAAGCAAATGGCGCAGGCTGGGAGGGATGTTTATGGTAAACAGATGGAAAATTCAGATTCCGGAGCTGACAGGGGAGGAAGAGAGGAATCTTTATATTTATCTTCCGGATTCCTATGACTGGGATAAAGAAAGATATTATCCGGTCTTGTATATGTTTGACGGACACAACGTTTTCTTTGATTCTGATGCGACCTATGGGAAATGCTGGGGAATGAAGGAATACATGGACTACACAAACACGCAGATGATCATTGTGGCAGTCGAGTGTAACCACAGCCCGGACAATGGACGGCTTAAGGAATATGCCCCATTCAGCTTCCATGACGCAAGATGTGGAAGCATCACAGCGAAAGGCACGATCACGATGGACTGGATGGTTCACACTCTGAAACCAAAGATTGACAGAGATTTCCGGACGATCAGTGACAGGAAGCATACTTTTATCGCGGGCAGTTCCATGGGAGGCCTGATGAGTCTGTATGCAGTGACCCAGTATAACGCTATTTTTGGAAGGGCTGCGGCACTGTCTCCGTCTGTATGGACAAGTGCTGATAAACTGGAGCAGCTGATCCGCAGGACCAAGATCCGCCAGAATACAGTGATCTACATGGATTACGGTTCTGTAGAATTGGAACAGCGCCCAAAGGTCTACAGAGATTTTGAGCGGATCGCGGCGGCATTTTTTCAGAAAAGAGCTCTTCTGGAAGTCAGAATCGTTCCGGGCGGCACACACTGCGAGGCAAGCTGGGAAAGACAGATCCCGTTTTTTATGAATACACTTTTGTACGAGGAATAAAGAGATGGAAGTACAATACAAAAAAGAATACAGTCCGGCTCTTGAGCGGGATATGGAGTGCAAGATCTATGGACACAAAGGCAGACCGGTGCTTTTTATCCCGTGCCAGGACGGAAGATTTTTTGACTTTGAAAATTTCCATATGACAGACACCTGGAGTCCCTGGCTGGAATCCGGTGAGGTGATGGTATTTTCTATTGACACGATCGACCAGGAAACCTGGTCAGATACAAATGGCGATCCATACTGGAGGATCCGGCGTTACGAACAGTGGCTTCAGTATATCACGGATGAGATGGTTCCGTTTATGCGCGAGATGGTCAATGAGAGGAACGGTTGGAGTGGATATCCGGGAATTATGGTGTTTGGCTGCAGTCTCGGTGCGACGCATGCGGCAAATCTGTACTTTCGAAGACCGGATCTGTTTGACCGGCTGCTGGCATTGAGCGGACTTTATTCTGCAGGTTATGGTTTTGGCTCCTATACAGATGAGGTTGTTCATCGGAATTCTCTGGTGGATTTTCTTGGTGATATGTCAAAAGATGATCCGAGGATCACGCTTTATAATCTTAAGAAAGCCGTGATCTGTGTTGGACAGGGACCGTGGGAACTTCCGGATTCCACAAGACAGCTGTCTCATATCCTGGAGGAGAAGAACATCCATGCGTGGGTGGATTTCTGGGGTTATGACTGTGCCCATGACTGGTACTGGTGGTATAAGCAGGTGGAATATTTTGTCCCATACCTGCTCAAGAACGATTGAGATAAGACGAGAAGAAAAGAGTGATATTATGAAAAATTTTCTGTTTATTTCCCCTAACTTTCCTGAAAATTACTGGATGTTCTGCCGGGAACTTAAGAAAAACGGGCTGAACGTTCTGGGAATCGGGGATCAGCCGTATGAAGAACTGAGTCAGGGCCTGAAGGACAGTCTGGACGAATATTATAAGGTGAGCAGTCTGGAGAATGAAGAAGAAGTATACCGCGCAGTTGCATTTCTGATTTTTAAACACGGCAGGATTGACTGGCTGGAGTCCAATAATGAATACTGGCTTGAAAGAGATGCAAGGCTTCGTACAGCATTCCACATCACAAGCGGATTCCAGGAGGATGATATTCCGAGGATCAAATATAAATCCAGGATGAAAGAGTATTATGCGCGGGTGGGAATTCCTACCGCGAGATATCATCTGGTCGATACGATGGAGGGATGCAGGAAGTTTATTGAAGAAGTGGGATATCCCGTTGTTGTAAAGCCGGATAATGGTGTCGGAGCAAGTCACACTTATCGCCTTGAAAATCAGGAACAGCTGGAGGAGTTCATGCAGACCAAAGAAGCAGATGTTTCCTATATTATGGAAGAGTTTGTCTTTGCAGAAGTGAATTCTTATGATGCGATCATTGACTCTCATGGAAATCCGATCTTTGAGACGGGAAACGTATCCCCGGTTTCGATCATGGACATTGTAAACAACGAAGACAATGCGATTTTTTATATTGTGAAGGAGCTTGCCGGAGATACGCGTCAGGCCGGTCGTGCCACGGCAAAAAGTTTCAATGTCCGAAGCCGTTTCGTTCACTTTGAGTTTTTCCGTCTTCAGAAGGATCAGGAAGGACTTGGAAGGAAGGGAGAGCTTGTCGGTCTTGAGGTAAATATGCGGCCAAGCGGCGGATTTTCTCCGGATATGATGGATTTTGCCTGCACAACGGATGTTTATAAGATATGGGCAGATATGATCGCATTTGATAAGACAGAAATGCATCCGGGTGAAAGACAGTACTGTGCATTTGCCGGACGAAGAGACGGCAAGAGGTTTGTCCTAAGCCATGAAGCTGTTATGGAAAAATATCGCCAGAATATCCGCATGGAAGATCGTCTGCCGGAGGTTCTGGCAGATGCGATGGGTAATCAGATTTACATTGCAGTATTTCCAACCAGGCATGAAATGGAGAATTTTTTTCAAGATATCCTAAAATCTGAGTAATAATGACAAAATTACTTAAGTTTTACTGGACTAACAAGAGGTTTTATGAGAAAATACTGTCAGGTTGTTAGTCTATCTTTTAACAACATTATAGTAAATCTATACTTGAAAGGAGTTTTAACATGATTTATTCACGCGAAGTAGAAGAAATGTGCCCAGTTGCACAGGGTGTCCATCACGGCGCCGCTCCAATCCCGGAAGAAGCAAAATGGGTTCAGGCTAAGGAAGTGAAGGACATTTCCGGTTTCACACATGGTGTAGGCTGGTGTGCTCCGCAGCAGGGTGCTTGTAAGCTGTCCCTGAACGTAAAGGAGGGTATCATCCAGGAAGCACTGGTTGAGACAATCGGATGTTCTGGTATGACTCATTCTGCAGCTATGGCATCTGAGATCCTTCCAGGACTGACTGTTATGGAAGCACTGAATACTGACCTTGTATGCGATGCTATCAATACTGCTATGAGAGAACTGTTCCTTCAGATCGTATACGGACGTTCTCAGTCTGCTTTCTCTGAAGACGGACTTGCAGTAGGTGCAGGACTTGAGGATCTTGGTAAAGGACTTCGTTCTCAGGTTGGTACTATGTACGGAACACTCAAAAAAGGTCCTCGTTATCTGGAAATGGCAGAAGGCTATGTTACAGGTATCGCTCTTGACGAAGATAATGAAATTATCGGTTATCAGTTCGTAAGCCTTGGCAAAATGACTGATTTCATCAAAAAAGGTGATGACCCGAATACTGCATGGGAAAAAGCAAAAGGTCAGTACGGCCGTGTTGCAGATGCTGTTAAGATCATCGACCCACGTAAAGAATAATTATACCGATTATAATTTCAGGAGGATAAGTAAATGGCTTTATTTGAATCATATGAGAGACGAATTGACAAGATCAATTCAGTTTTAAACAGCTATGGAATCGCTTCTATCGAAGAAGCAGAGAAAATCACTAAAGATGCAGGCCTTAACGTATACGATCAGATCAAAGGCATTCAGCCGATCTGCTTCGAGAACGCTTGCTGGGCATACATCGTAGGTGCAGCTATCGCAATCAAAAAAGACTGCAGAAGAGCAGCTGACGCAGCAGCAGCTATCGGTGAAGGTCTTCAGGCATTCTGTATTCCTGGATCCGTTGCTGATACACGTAAAGTAGGTCTTGGACATGGTAACCTTGGTAAAATGCTTCTGGAAGAAGAAACAGACTGCTTCTGCTTCCTGGCTGGACATGAGTCCTTCGCAGCAGCTGAGGGTGCTATCGGTATCGCTGAGAAAGCAAACAAAGTTCGTAAAAAACCTCTCCGTGTTATCCTGAACGGTCTTGGAAAAGATGCAGCTCAGATCATCTCCCGTATCAACGGATTTACATATGTAGAGACTGAGTATGATCCATACAAGAACGAAGTTAAGGAAGTATTCCGCAAATCCTACTCTGAAGGACTTCGTGCAAAGGTTAACTGCTACGGTGCAAACAGCGTTCCGGAAGGTGTTGCTATCATGTGGAAAGAAGGCGTTGACGTTTCTATCACAGGTAACTCCACTAACCCGACACGTTTCCAGCATCCGGTTGCAGGTACCTACAAGAAAGAATGTAACGAAAAAGGAAAGAAATACTTCTCCGTTGCATCCGGCGGTGGTACAGGACGTACACTTCACCCGGACAACATGGCAGCAGGTCCTGCTTCCTACGGTATGACCGATACACTTGGACGTATGCATTCTGACGCTCAGTTCGCAGGATCTTCTTCCGTACCGGCTCATGTAGAAATGATGGGTCTCATCGGCGCTGGTAACAACCCGATGGTTGGTATGACAGTAGCAGTAGCAGTTGCCGTACAGGAAGCTGCTGACGCAGGTAAGTTCTAAACATACTTTTAACAGAGAGATAATATAACAAGAAAGTACCGTAGTTCCAGGGACTGCGGTACTTTTCACTTTTTCACTTGATTTATATTCGTTGCACCAGCCTTGTATATCATGCAGGAAGAAAGAGATAACTATGGTATTACTAAAAAAAGTTAAAAAATCCTTACGGAAAATAGTTCCGGCAGGAAGAACCTATATAGATAAAAAATTCGAAGATCAAAAAGAGAACATTTTCAGTGAAATAAAAGAACAGAACATCGCATTGGAGGATGAACTCAGGAGTTCTCTGTCAGAATCGTATACGAAACAGCTGAAAGAGATGGAAAAGAGAATCCTCAGAGAAATGGAAGATTATTTTGAACAGCAGGAAGCCAGTCATGAGCTTCAGCAAAAAAAGACGCTGGAGATTCAGGATCAGATTGGGCGATTTCGTAAGGGAATGGAAAGAGAATTTGACCGAAGAGATAACTGGCAGAAAATGGCATCAGAAGTTGAACGGCTTGCAGAGGGACGTCAGGTTTGGGTGATAAAATGTCCTGCGACAGAGGGAATACTGAAATACCATTGGGGAGATTATTATTATGCACTGGCATTACAGAAATATCTGGAGCGAAAAGGCAGATATGTGATTCTGGATACCAGACAGGACTGGGGCTGTGATGAGGGTGCAGATGTAGTTCTTGTTTTACGTGGAAAATATTTTTACCGTCCAGACAGAAGAAACAAAAAATGCCTGTATATTATGTGGAATATCAGCCATCCGGATCAAGTATCCAAAGCAGAATATGAACTGTACGATGTAGTATGTGCAGGTTCCAGATATTTTGCAGAAAAATTGAAGAATAAAATAAAAGTTCCGGTAGTTCCGTTGCTTCAGTGTACAGATACGGAATTGTTCTGCCCGGAAGGCAAGAAGGATGAACTTCACAGCGATCAGTATATCTTTATAGGAAGTACAAGAGGTGTGATGAGAGATTGTGTTCTCTGGGCTGTAGAAGATGGAATGCCGTTACATGTGTGGGGCGGTGGATGGAAGGAAATGATTCCGGACCATACCGAAATAATAGAGGGAGATTTCAAAGAAAATGAAAAGCTTCCGGAATTATACAGGGCCGCAAAAGTAACTCTAAATGATCACTGGAAAGACATGCTGGAATATCAGATTATTAATAATCGGGTATTTGATGCACTGGCATGTGGACTGCCTGTTATTTCGGATGGTTGTCCTGAAATGAAAGAGATATTTCCGGACGCGGTTCTTTATTATGAAACCAAAGAAGAATTTGATGCCTGCGTTCAGAAAGCAGAAAAAGAATATCCCTCTTTAAAAGAAAAGGCACTTGAACAATTTGAAATGATAAAAAAAGAATATTCCTTTGAACGACGGGCAGAGGAACTGATAGAGATTGCAGAGAAATATGGAAAGAAAACAGAAGTATTATAACATAGAATTTCTTCGTTTTGCTTTTGCCATATGTATCGTGTATTTTCATCTGCTTCATTCATTTATGATGGATTATACAGGTGGATGTGATTTGTATCTGAGGCTTGCAGAGCAGTCGAAGTATGCGAAATATATTGTGGAATGTTTCTTTATCATATCGGGTTATTTCCTTTATCATACGATACGGAAACATCCGGATATGACAACGCAGAGTTTTGTTATAAGAAGAGTGATCCGCTTATGGCCTGCACTGGCATGTTCCATTATTATTTCGGCAGTATTTTTTGGAAAATCCATTTATGCATCTTTTGTAGACCTTTTGTTTCTTCAGTCCAGTGGACTTGCAACTGACTGGCAGGGTCTGAACTGGTATGTGTCGGCATTTTTTGTTGTAGAGATATTTTATTTTGTATTATACAAATGTTTTCATAATTCTTCAAAGATGAAACTTCTGATCTGTATGCTGATCTATTTTGGATATGAGATCAATATCAATGCCATGGATGGTGGATTTGGAAGGACAATGTTCCACAGTATTATCAATCTCGGAATGGCGCGTGCTGTGGCAGGAATCGGTCTGGGGTATATGTTTGCAATAGAATGGACGGATATTACAGAGAAATGGAAACAACAGAAATCATCGAGGGAAAGGCCGGATAACAGAGGATTCTGGATTATTTCTGCTCTTGAAATCCTGACATTATCCATGCTGCTGGTTGATTTCTTTTACAGCAGGAAGGCGTACGAGAATCAGTTTATTGTGGTAATCCTTTTTCCGATATTTCTGGCCTGCCTTCTGACAAGAAAAGGCATCGTTTCCAGACTGACAGATTATAAATTTGTTGGCTTTCCGGGAAAATATGCATATTCTATTTATGTCATGCAGGAAGTCGCATTTGCGATTCTTAAGAGAACACTCTGGAAAAATACAGAGTTTCTCCGTGATTATCCTGTGGCAGCGATTGCAACGTCTGTTTTTTTGACAGCAGCATTGGGAATTCTGACTTACTATCTGGTGGAGCAGCCCTCCGCCAGATTTCTGAAAAAAACATTACAGGATTATTTTTGAAAAAATCCTGCAATCTCCAGAATTAATCTTGGCAGATTGCAGGACTTTTTAAATTTATATTTGTTGCCTCTTTAAAAATAATGAATCGGAGTCAACACAAAATTGGTAGGAGTTTTTGGAGGAGGACAATATATCCGGGAATCCTGGCTCGTCGCGGAGATTTTTAAATATTACGGAATGCTCATCACATGTCATACAGAACTGTAAGCGAGTTTGTCTGCGGAGCAGCCGCAGAGGAATTCTGACTTCGAAGTTCAGGAACTGAGACAGAAGAGTCCCGTCAAAGATAAAATCAGAAGATGTATCTGCAGACCAGTCACAGGGAAAAGTATGAGTCTTCAGTAAACCGTGCAGCCGGACATAAAGTGCAGAAGGATCTGGAAATCTTCTGTTGAATTTTACAGCACCTGTAAGTTTTAACTTGTTGTCTGAAATTTCAGCATGAAATAATTTCAGAAGGTAGGAGGAGGCAGGATAAAGCTTTAAACAGTCATACTGGAAAAAAATATCGTTGCTACAGTGTTTCAGGCTGCCTTTGCCGTGTTTGAGAGATATAATATAATCTTTTTGTTCGCGGGAAAGATTTCTCTGCTGTAGAATGATCTTATCATCAATGGATCGGAGAATTTCTCTCAGAAGCGTTCGGAATTCTTCATGTTCATCTGGTGACAGGATGGATGCAGGTATTTCAGGCACACCAAAACGACTCTGAAGATCATACATGACATTATATTGTACAAAAAGCGGAATCGAACCATATTTCTGTCTGGCAGTCTGAAGAGCCCACAGAAGATAGCCTTTCAGGCAGTCCAGATACCATTCTTTGTGCAGTTTTGTTCCGTTCAGGGCAGAATTCTGTGTGTTTCGGAAACGATAATAATAGCAGCCGGAAGGAACGATTCCATAGTATGGGTGTTCCAGAAGAAGCTGCATGATTACCTTCGCATCTTCTGCATAGCGAAGTGAAGTGTCGAAGGAATGTTCATTAAGTACTTCGCGTTTTATAAAAGAAGAGGCAATAGACATCTGTACATAAGAATACTGGGTATTCAGATTTATGATCTGGTTTTTGCCGTCTTTGTATTTGTAATTCAGCCGATGAGCAGTTTCTTTTTTTTCAAAAAATTGGATAGGAACAGATACAAGGCTGATCTGATCATCGACTGTGGAAAAAAAGTGATATACTGCAGACAGGGTGCCGGGAGAAAGTTTATCATCTCCATCCAGAAAATTCAGGTACCTTCCGGATGCAAGGGCAATTCCGGCGTTTCTGGCAGAGGCGGCCCCTCCGTTTGGCTTGTGCAGTACTTTGATATTATCCGGGTATAAAGCCTGATAGTGATCGCAGATTTTACCGGAAGAATCAGTGGATCCATCATCAACAAGAATTAATTCAACAGAATCCTTAAAACCAATATCCTGGCAGAGGATGCTTTCGATGGCTTCAGACAGATAGGAAGCCACATTATATACAGCGGTGATGACAGAAAATTTAAAAGAATATGTTTCAGATTTATGGTTCATAATACGATCTCCTCGTTTAAGATATCTGTATCATATCATAAAATGTTGAAATGAACCGGAAAATTATAAAAACATAAAAGATATTTAATATTGTTCAGAGATTCATAAATAAATTGTAAAATGTATACAGTCTATGTTATACTATATACACCTATATATAGAAAAAGCAAGGAGAGATCTATGAAGGACGAGGAGGAAAGGGATAATAAACGAGATATTTCCGTTATTATTCCTGTTTATAATGTCGAAAAATATATTGATCAGTGTCTGGACAGTCTTCAGGCACAGAGCTTTGACAATTTTGAAGTAATCTGTGTAGATGATGGTTCGCTGGATCACACAGTCGACAGAATCCGGGAACATATGAAGACAGATCCGAGGATCAGACTGATAGAGATGCCGCATTGTGGCCTGGCGGGAGTTATGCGCAACGAGGGAATTAAGCGGGCAGAGGGGAAATATTGTCTGTTCCTTGACGGAGATGATTTTTTTGAGAGAGATATGCTGAAGAAGACCTTTGAAAAGGCTGAAGAAGATCAGGCAGATATTTGTCTCTTTGATGCCAGACTTTATAATGAGAGAACAAAGGTATATAAAGAGATTGATTACATTATCCAGAAAGATTATCTTCCGGAAAGTATTCCGTTTAAGGGCAGAAGTTTTCCTTATATTTTGAATATCACCACAGGATGTCCGTGGAATAAACTGATCAGGAAGAGTCTGATCGATGAATATCAGCTTCAGTTTATGCCGCTGCATAGAAGCAATGATGTTTATTTTATCTTTATGGCATTGGCACTTGCAGAAAAGATTACAGTCGTGCAGGAGGTGTTTGTAAATTATCGGCAGTCGGGGAGCAGTCTTCAGGCAAATAATGTCAAAAGTCCCTGGGACTGGTATGAGGCATTAAAGGCATTGAAGCTTAAATTCGAAGAACTGCAGATTTACGAAGAACTGCGAAGCAGCTTTCGGAACCTTGCGTTTGGTGTCGGAATCTATAATCTGTGCTCCCTGAAATCAGGGGAAGCCTTCTGTAATGTGTATGAACGGATGAAGCAGGAATTTTTTGAGGAGTTTGATCTGACAGATTTCAAAGAAGAAGAGTGCTACTCCTATAACAGCAAAAAATACGAAATCTATCGGAATATGATGCAATGTACAGCAGGAGAATATCTGTTTCTGGAGGTTCAGAAACTAAAACAGGAAAAATCATACTGGGTAACCAGAGCCAAAAACGCTGAAAAAGAAAATAAAAGTAAAAATCCGAAAGAAAGACTATCCTCACTGGCACATAAAGCGATGAGAAAATTCGGACGATAAGAATGCTTTTGTTCTCGAAATAAATATAATGTGATATTATGGTGAGACTGAGAACAGAGATTGTAAAAAATGAATGTTTGGAGGAAGGAAAATGGCAGTAAAAGTATCGGTGATCATTCCGGTATACAATGTAGAGAAATATCTTCGGGAATGTATAGACAGCATTCTGAATCAGACACTTCGAGATCTGGAACTTATCTGTGTAGACGACGGGTCGACAGATGGATCGCTGGAAATCCTGCATGAATATGAGAAAGCGGATAGCAGAGTCAAGGTGCTTACACAGCACAATATGGGGGCAGGCGCAGCAAGAAATAAGGGACTGGCAATCGCAACCGGAGAGTATCTTTCATTTCTTGATTCGGATGATTTCTTTGCGTCAGGACTTCTCGAGGAGAGTTACAGAAGGTGTCAGGAAACAAGGGCAGAAATCTGCATATATCAGATTATGCGTTATAATGATACAACGCATGAGACATATTTTGACAAGGGATCTTTCCGGAAAGAAAATGCTCCCCGCAAGGAGGTTTTTTCTTACAAAGATATGCCGGAGCATATTCTTGATTCCTTTCAGAACTGGGCATGGAACAAACTTATCAGTCATGATCTGGTAAAACGGAATGGAATCAAATTCCAGGAAATTTTCAGAACAAATGATCTGTTCTTTGTTGCGTCCTGTATGATGCTGGCAGAGAGAATTACGCTTCTTGAGAAAAAACTGGTATATTATCGTATAGGAATCAAAAACAACTGTCAGTCTACAAATTACAGATTTCCACTGGATTTCCTTAAGGCGTTTTATGCAGTGCGTCAGTTCCTTGAAGAGCATGGAATGTATGCGGAGGTAGAACGAAGTTTTGTGAACAAGGCTGCATCCGGATGTGTATATAATCTGGCTTCCATCAAAGATCCAGAGGCCAGAGAATTATTATATAATGAACTGAAAGAAACTGGTTTTGAGAAGCTTGGAATTAAAGGTAAAGAAAAAAGTTATTTTTACGATGAAAAAATATATAAAAAATATCAGGAGATTTGTATGAACAGTTTTGAAGAATTTGAGATTAAGAATGGTTCCAAACCGGAAAAGAGAAAATATTTACAGAAGAAATTCCTTGTAAAAACAGAAAATCCTAAAGTTTCTATTATCGTGCCTATATACAATGTGGAAGATTACCTTGAAGAATGCATGGAAAGCATAGTAAGACAGACTCTGGAAGATATTGAGATCATCTGCATCAACGATGGTTCAACAGACAGTTCCATGGAGATTCTCAGCAGATATGCAGACAATGATCCGCGTATCATTGTTGTTGACAAGAAAAATGAAGGTTATGGGATTGGAATGAACATTGGTCTGGAACGTGCAACCGGTGAATATGTAGGTATTGTCGAGCCGGATGATTATGTTCCGCTTGATATGTATGAAGATCTGTATCTTAAAGCAAAAGAATATGAGCTTGATTTTGTAAAGGCAGACTTCTTCCGTTTCAAGACAGCTCCAAATGGAAATATGGAACTTGTGTACAATCATTTGACAGGAACAAAAGAGGATTATAATGTTGTATTTAATCCAAGCAATACACCGGAAGCTCTTCGTTATGTCATGAATACATGGAGTGGTATCTACAAAAATGATTTCCTGCGAAAATACAATATCCGTCATCATGAGACACCAGGAGCTTCTTTCCAGGATAATGGCTTCTGGATCCAGACATTCTGCTTTGCTTCAAGAGCTATGATCCTGGACAAGCCGTATTATATGAATCGAAGAGACAACCCGAATTCCTCCGTAAACAGTCCGGAAAAGGTATATTGTATGAATGAGGAATACAAATATATTAAGGGAATTCTGAGCAAAGATCCTGAATTGTGGGACAGATTCAAATACCATTATACATTAAAGAAATTCCAGAACTATATCTTCACATTAAACAGAATCAATGTTCGTTTCAAAAAACAGTACGTGCAGGATATCTGTGATGAACTGACAGAGGCTGAGAAAATCGGTGAACTCGACAGAGATATTTTTGCGAAGGCAGACAGAGAAAAACTGGACTTGCTCCTCGCAGACCCGGAAGTTTTCTATATGACATATTGTTCAAATACAAATGTTAAAATGAAAAAGCGTGTAGAAGAACTGGAAAGTTCAACAACCTGGAAGGTAGGAAAGGCGATCATGTATCTTCCAAGACAGGTTAAGATCAGATTAAAGAAGAATAAGAAATAATTATTTCCTGTATTCGGGAGATGGCAGATGTAATATGCAGATGCAAAAGGTGTCTGCATTATAAATTTCACAGGAGGATTGGTTTCATGAACAAACATTACGATTATCTGGTAGTAGGAGCAGGCCTTTATGGTGCTGTATTTGCACATGAAGCGAAAAAAGCGGGCAGATCAGTACTTGTTATCGACAAGCGTCCAAACATTGCCGGAAATGTATATACAGAAGACATGGAGAAGATTCATGTGCATAAATATGGTGCACATATCTTTCATACCAACAACAAAAAAGTATGGGATTATATCACACAGTTTGCGGAGTTTAATCGTTTTACAAACAGCCCGGTAGCGAATTATCATGGAGAACTGTATTCCCTTCCGTTTAATATGTATACCTTTAATAAAATGTGGGGTGTGGTGACACCACAGGAGGCAGCTGCCAAGATTGAAGAGCAGAAGCGTGAAGCAGGTATCACAGAGCCAAAGAACCTCGAGGAACAGGCTGTTTCCCTTGTGGGAAGAGATATCTTCGAAAAACTGATCAAAGGATATACAGAGAAGCAGTGGGGAAGAAGCTGTCAGGAGCTTCCGGCCTTTATCATCAAGAGACTGCCGGTGCGTCTGACCTTTGATAACAATTATTTTAACGCATTGTATCAGGGAATTCCGATGGGTGGATATACGAAGATGGTTGCGAATATGCTGGAGGGCATTGAAGTCCGTCTGGAGGAAGACTATCTTGAGAAAAAGGATGAGTGGGATGCACTTGCCGATAAGGTGGTTTACACAGGACCGATCGATGCATACTTTGACTATCAGATGGGATATCTGGAATACCGTTCTGTACGATTTGAGACAGAACTTCTTGATACACCGAATTTCCAGGGAAATGCAGCAGTCAATTACACGGATGCAGAAACTCCGTGGACCAGGATCATTGAACATAAATGGTTTGAATTCGGCAAGGATGATGAGGGACAGGATATTCCGAAAACAGTGATCAGCCGGGAGTACAGTTCTGAATGGAAACCGGGAGATGAACCGTATTATCCGGTAAATGACGAGAAAAACGGAACATTGTATGAGAAATACAGAGGTCTTGCTGCGAAGGAAGAGAAGGTAATCTTTGGCGGTCGTCTGGGCGAATACAAATATTATGATATGGATGCGGTGATTGCCTCTGCACTTGCGATGTGTGAGAATGAACTCTGATCAGATTGCGGCAATGGAGTGAACAGTAATAAAATGTGACAAAAATATGAAATTCTAATGAAAATTATATTGCAACCATTCCGGAAAGCTGTTATAGTAAAACTCGTAAATAAAGGAAGACTATGATTTTTTATGGATGAAACATAAGTAAGGAGTTTTTTTATGAGAAAAGCCACGATGAACAGGTGGAAAGGAATTGTTTTTTTAACGTTGTTGTTCGGAATTTTGTTTCTGGCAGGCAGCAGACCGATGTCAGTCGAGGCTGCCAACACGAAGAAATGCAAGGTTGTCTTTGCAAATTCCAATGGTGTAGTTTCCAATGATACGTTCCGTAAATGGGCCAAAACCGTAGACAAGGGAAGTTATATAGAACTTCCTAAGGTAACACGTTCTGGTTATAAATGCGTGTGGGTGGAGAAAAACGGAAACAAAGAATTGAAGTATTCTGTTGGAAGACGCGTTAAGATCACCAAAAACACAAAGTTCTGTCTGCGTTATTATAAGCTTTATACAGTACGGTATTATACCATGAATGGAAACAAGGAGTATGTCAGTCTTCGGGAACAGGCATATAAGGGGCAGATACTGTCAGCACCTTTGTATCCAAATGCAGTCGGATATAAATTCCTCGGCTGGAGTACATCCGTGAATGGAAAGAAAGTCATAAAAGAGGGAGATAACATACGTGTAACCGGCAATATGAAATTTTATATTGTCGGAAAGAAAATCTCCGGGGTTAATCTGCGTAAATATGATGGAACGATGTGGAAGGTTATGGATACCAGTTCCGGAAATGCAACTTTCCCGGCAGTGAACCTTAACAGTGCGAATATGTGTCTGGGCTGGTCACGTACGAAAGGAAAGACAACAGATCCTGAATATAAGGCAGGAGATAAGATTCCTACCAAAACAGGAAATTATTATATGGTTATATTTTCCGTGAAACAGGATCGGGCACCGTCCTCTATCAGAAAACCAACGAAACATGAGATGGTTTATTTTGTAGGCGACTCAAGAACTGTTTTTATGGAGAGGGCTCTGGGAAATTCTGCTCCTTCAAATGTAGATTTTGTATGCGAAACCGGTCAGGGACTCACCTGGTTCAAAGAAACAGGATACAGAGAACTGGTACGTAAACTGGCCAGACAGTCCAGAAATACCAGGAAAGCAGTAATCATAAATCTTGGAGTCAATGATCTGCAGAATATTAACGGATATGTGAGCTACATGAAAGCCGTGGCAACTAATCTGAAGAAGAACTATAACTGTGAGATGTATTATCTGTCAGTGAATCCGGTAAACAGTGCTGTGATCAGAGCAAATGCAGGATATGTGCGGACAGAAGCACAGATTGCTTCTTTTAATAAGACAATCTATCAGAAGTTGTGTAATGGCAGCAAACGTTCTTTCACTTACATTAATACCTGTACAAATCTGCAGAAATATGGATGGATCAGCAACCGCTTTAATACAGGCGTGAATGACGGACTTCATTATTCGACGGAAACAACTCTTCGTATTTATGACTATTGTATCAGGAAATTAAATTCCTGATCTATCATTGAAATCAGAGAGGAATCTTATAACATGAGACGAGTAATCACATACGGAACTTTTGATCTGCTTCATTATGGACATATTAATCTTCTGCGTCGTGCCAGACAGCTTGGAGATTATCTGATCGTTGGTCTTTCTACAGACGAGTTCAACTGGAACGAAAAGCAGAAGAAATGTTATTTTTCCTACGAAAAACGAAAACAGCTTCTGGAGGCAATTCGATATGTGGATCTTGTGATTCCGGAAGAAAACTGGGAGCAGAAGCGTTCCGATGTAAAAGAATATCATGTAGATACGTTTGTCATGGGAGATGACTGGGAAGGAAAGTTTGATTTTCTTAAGGAAGAAGGCTGTGAGGTTGTTTATCTGCCGCGTACGCCTGAGATTTCCAGCTCTCAGATCAAAGAGGATCTTCATACAATCGAAAAACAGAAATAATGACTGGCCGGGGATCATACCCCGGTCAGTTCTTTTAAAGAATGAAACTCATAACCCATTTCTTCCCATTTGGTAAGAAGTTCATCCAGAATTTCGGCATTGGTGGAAGAAGTGTTGTGAAGGAGGACAATTGCTCCGGGATGAATGCGTGTCAGCAGTTTCTGAAAAGCTTCTTCTCTGGAGGGCTGCTGATCCTGGATCCAGTCGACATAGGCAAGACTCCAGAAAAAGGTGGAGTATCCCAGTTCTTTTGCCATCGAGAGGTTTTCTGTGTTGTAGATACCGCGTGGAGGACGGTAAAATTTTGTCATAGCCTCCCCGGTCAGCGAGGTATATAATTCTTCCACATCCTGAAGTTCTTTTTGGAAAGCGTCCATTGAGGAAATCTGTGGCAGATCGGGATGTGTCATAGTGTGATTCCCTATGATGTGATCGTCTGCCAGGATACGTCTGATCAGATCAGGATTATCTTTTATAAAATTGCCGACTACAAAAAAGACAGCAGGTGCCTGATGCTTCTTCAGTGCATCAAGGATTGCCGGAGTATTTCCGTTTTCGTATCCGGCATCAAAGGTCAGATAAATGATTTTCTGGTCTGTATCACTGGCATAGTAGGCATTGTACTGTTTAAGATCATCGATGGAGGCGTTTCCGGCAGGACGTTTCCCCTCCTCCTGAAAGCTTAATCCCCAGCCCGTGGACTGAGCAGCAGAAGAAGTTTTTTGGGAACGGGGAATTTGCCCGGTGAAAACACCCAGCATACTGCCAAGAATAAAGGCAGTGACCATCAGAAGAAGAAAGCGAAGAAAAAAGGAGTTTTTCAGGCGGCGAAGGAAACGAGAAACATAAGATAGCATGGAAATCTCCGGCGGACTTTTGATTTAATATATGCGCAAGGGCAAAAAAATAGAGCCATCAGATGAATGATTTAATCTGGTGGCTCTTTTACTGTTCATTGTCCAATGGAACGTACCTCCTGTTTTTTTATAAAACTTCTGGAATTGTTATAAGATTATGTTTCTGGTGGTCCGTACCTCACTTTCTTAAATTATGATGTATTAAGATTTACGTTTCTGGTGGTCTGTACCTTCCTTTCTTAAAATAGGATAATTCATTTAAGTTTTCGGTGGTCTCACGCCTTTCTGTTTGTTTTTTGTTTTCGTTCCTTTGTTTTATGTACTTAATATAACAGATAAAACTTGAAATGTCAACAATAAAAAATAAAAATTTTAAATAAAATATTTTGTATACTGCAAATAATAAAAATAAAATACAATTATCAGAAAATATACAAGGAATAAAACAGGATGGCTCCTGCATAGAAACAGAAGTCTGAGGGAAAACTATCCGTATCATTTAATGAAGGAGGTATTCTCATGCTGCGTTATTTACCTGTACGCAGGATTCATGCAAGACAGATTCTGGATTCCAGAGGAGTTCCTACCGTAGAGGTGGAGGTCACTGTAGGAGAGGGAATCATTGGAATTGAGGGATATACGGCGAGGGCGATCGTGCCTTCCGGGGCATCGACGGGAAGGTTTGAAGCAATAGAACTTCGGGATGGAGAAAAAGGCTGCTATCTTGGCCTTGGCGTACAAAAAGCAGTGGAAAATGTAAATACAAGACTTGCAGAAGTGATTGTAGGAGAAAATGCACTGGATCAGGTGCGAATCGATGAACTTCTGATACGGGCAGATGGAACAGAAAATAAAGCAAGTACAGGAGCCAATGCTGTACTGGGAGTATCCATGGCAATTGCAAGAGCGGCGGCAATGGCGTTGAGGATTCCTTTGTATCAATATCTGGGAGGCTGTCATACGAAAAAACTCCCTGTTCCTATGATGAATATTATGAATGGGGGAAAACACGCGGATAATACCGTCGATCTGCAGGAATTTATGATTATGCCCTGTGGTGCCGGAAGCTTTGAGGACGGGATCCGAATGTGTGTGGAAATCTATCAGTTTCTGAAAATCCTTCTTCGAGAAAAGGGATTTTCTACAGCAGTCGGAGATGAAGGCGGTTTTGCACCGGACCTTAAAGACTCCGAAGAGGTTCTGAGAATGATTGTGGAAGCGGTTGAAAAAGCCGGATATGAACCGGGAAAGGATATTTTTATCGCTATAGATGCAGCTGCAAGTGAACTGTACGATGAAGAGTTGGGAGTATACCGTTTCCCGGGTGAAAGCAAGATGAAAGACAGGGAGATCCTCAGGGATGCGAAAGAAATGATAGAGTATTATGAGAAACTGTTGGAGAAATTTCCGCTCATATCTATCGAGGACGGTCTTCAGGAAGATGACTGGGAAGGATGGAAGACAATGACAGAGCGTCTTGGTTCCAGAATCCAGCTTGTAGGGGACGACCTTTTTGTGACAAATGTCAAGAGACTTGCCTGTGGAATCAGGCTTCAGGCGGCGAATGCGATTCTGATCAAGGTAAATCAGATCGGAACATTAAGCGAAGCGATCGATGCTGTCAAAATGGCTCAGCAGGCGGGGTATCGGACGATCATCTCACATCGATCCGGAGAAACCGAAGATTCGTTTATCGCGGATCTTGCGGTGGCAGTCGGAGCAGGACAGATCAAAACCGGTGCACCATGCCGGTCGGACAGGAATGCAAAATATAATCAGCTTCTCAGGATCAGTGAGATGCTTGCGGAAACTGCGGTTTATGAAAATCCATTTCCAAAAGAGAAATCAGAAAGCTGAAATGGACATTACAGGGATCAGATTGTAACTGTTCACAGGCAGAGCTGCTGTGAACGGAGTGAACAGTAACATCCGATTCTGTCTGCAGAGCACAGAAAAGCAGAGAGAATCGGATTTTTTGCCCTGAAACTTATTCGAAAACGGTTGAAATTCAAAGGGCAGTATGGTACAATATTTTGCAGTTGATTAGGAGGTGTAACCGAGGTGCAGATTTTAAGAACGATACTGACTATTATTTTTGCTATAGATTGTATTGCACTGACTGTTGTTGTCCTGATGCAGGAAGGCAAGCAGCAGGGTCTGGGTGGAACAATTTCCGGTGCCGCAGATACATACTGGGGAAGAAACAAGGGACGTTCCATGGAAGGCGGACTTGTGAGAGCAACTACGATCATGGCAGTGTTATTTTTTATACTGGCAGCTGTTTTAAATATGAATTTTTAGAAATCAAAGGAAACACTCTTGTATAAATTACAAGAGTGCTTTTTTTTCATAATAGAGGAGCACATAAGTGGGCAGAAAGAAAATCTGGGAAAAGAAAAAGAAATTTTCCAAACAAAAAAAGACAGACAAGAATAAATTTAAATTAAAGAAAAGAGATCTCAGAGAACTTGAAAAGAAAGGTCTGGTTAAAGAGGGAATGTTCATCGGCAACCAGAAGGGCTTCGGCTTTGTAGAGCTTGAGGATGAAGAGGATGATATCTTTATACCGGCAAATGCGGTGGGAACTGCTATGCACCAGGATACGGTGCGGGTTCTTGTGAAGGAAAAAAACGGCGGAGGGAAGCGTCATGAAGGCAAAATTATTGAAATCCTGGAGCGTGGCACGACAGAGGTCGTCGGTACCTTCCAGAGAGAACGGGATTATGGATTTGTGCTCTGTGATAATCAGAAATATGCAAAGGATATCTATATCGCGGCCAAGAACTCAAAGGGAGTCCGTGACGGAGATAAGGTTGTTGCGGAAATCATTGATTACGGTGATGAGAGGCACAAGCCGGAGGGCAGGATCAAGGAGGATATGGGAAGTATCAATGCTCCGGGAACGGACATCCTGGCAATCGTAAAGAGCTTTAATATTCCGTCTGAATTTCCACCGAAGGTGATCACACAGGCACAGCGCGTACCGGATCACGTACTCGATGCTGACCGGGATGGCAGAACCGATCTTACACATCTCCAGACAGTAACCATTGACGGAGAGGATGCAAAGGATCTTGACGATGCGATTTCTCTTTCAAAAGAAGGGGATATTTATCATCTCGGAGTCCACATTGCAGATGTAAGCAATTATGTTCAGGGAGGAAGCGCACTGGACAGAGAGGCTCTTAAGAGAGGAACCAGTGTCTATCTTGCAGACCGCGTGATCCCGATGCTTCCTGAGAGACTGTCCAATGGCATTTGTTCTCTGAACCAAGGAGAAGACAGACTGACTTTAAGCTGTCTTATGGATATTGACAGGAGCGGACAGGTGGTTTCGCACGAAATCTTAGAAACGATCATCCGTGTAGACCGCAGGATGAGCTACACACAGGTTCGCTGTATTTTAGAGGATGGAGATACAGAGACAAAGCGTGAATATGAAGAATTTGTACCGATGTTTTTCCTGATGAAAGAGCTTTCAGAACTTCTCAGGAGCCGGAGACATCACAGAGGTTCGATCGACTTTGATTTCCCGGAGAGCAAGATCACGCTTAATGGTGCGGGCAGGGCAATCGATGTGCAGCCGTATGAAGCAAATGTGGCGACAGAGATTATAGAGGATTTTATGCTGATGGCCAATGAAACAGTAGCTAAGGAGTACTGTCAGGGTGACTACCCTTTTGTATATCGTACGCATGAAACACCGGATCCTGAGCGTGTGGAAAGCCTTCTGACACTTCTTCGAAATCAGGGTGTTTCGGTACAGAAGGCAGGGGAAGAAATCACCCCAAAGGAAATCCAGGAGATTCTGGAAAGCATCCATGGTCTTCCGAATGAAACCATGATCAGCAGACTGACTCTTCGAACAATGAAGCAGGCAAAATATACGACGCAGTGCAGCGGACATTTTGGTCTTGCAGCGAAATACTACTGTCATTTTACATCTCCGATCAGAAGATATCCGGATTTACAGATTCACCGTATCATTCGTGATAATATAAGGGGAAGACTTCAGAGAGAGGGAAAGACAGAGCATTACAGGGAAATACTTGAGACCGTTGCCGAACAGTCCAGCGTATGTGAGAGAAGAGCACAGGAGGCAGAGCGGGAGTCAGACCGCCTCAAGAAAGCGGAATATATGTCCTACCATCTCGGGGAAGAATACGAAGGTATTATCTCAGGAGTAACCGCTTATGGCTTCTATGTGGAGCTTCCGAATACAGTTGAGGGACTGGTTCATGTGACAAGTCTTAGAGATGATTATTATTCCTATAATGAAGAGACATATGAGTTAAGCGGAGAATTAAGCAAAAAGGTCTATCATCTTGGACAGAAGGTCAGAGTTCGGGTGGCCGATGCAGATGCTCTGAGAAGAACGGTAGATTTTACCGTTGTCGAGTAAAGGAGGATGATATAAGTAACTAAATATATTGCAAAAAGATGTTAAATGTGTTTAAATATACTTATGGAGGTATATTATGAACACATC